>JAJZGN010000210.1 GCA_021798435.1 bacterium
AGACCGTCGGAGAGTATGTCGGCGCGGATGCGGCCTTCGGGGGCTGGGCTGAAGGAATCGGTCGGGCGCCTTTTCAGAGAGCACGGCCTACCCTACATCCAGAGCGGGACCGACCATCTGGCGGAGATGGAGCCGCGGTTTGGGCTCACCGGGGAGCCAGCCCCTGTGTTTCCCATCTTGGATCGGGAGATGACGCTCCGAGGAACCCGGGATGCCAGGGCGCCGACGTCGGTGGCACGGCCCTGGACAAAGCAGCACGCTTGGCTGCTAGCAATCATCTGAAACTCCCCGGAGCTGATCACTGAAATTCCCCACCTGAGAGCGGTCGTGGGGGCCGTTCGGAAGGGTTCAAGAAGGGGCAGGGCTCCCCCCAGCTGGTGGTGTCAAGCCAACCAGCCGGAGGAGCCCCAGCCCATGATCACACGGGGAGAAGACGTGGAAGCAAGCGCCCTACGGCGGCGGGGGTGGTCGATCGCGGCCATCGCCCGCCACCTGGGAAGAGACCGGAAGACGTTCCGGGAGCACTTTTCGGGGTACACGTCAGGCTGACCAGACCCGCCCGCGGCGCCTGCACTTGAGTGTGGCTTGGGTGCGCCGGGTCACCGCCATGGCGGTCGGGCAGGGCGAAGGGCGCGGAGCAGGGAACAAGGCTGTCTCCGCCCACTGGAAAGTGGGGGGCGTCAGAAGCCGCTGGACTCCAAGACGAATGCGCCTGGCAGGTGGGGCGCCGCACGTAGCGCTCCAGCGCGCGGCCGACCACCGACTCTCAGGTTTGAGGCGACCTACACTGACGGGCATGGCATGTCGCATCAGTGAGCTAGTCATCAAGGCTGCCGACCCCGACCGGCTGGCCGAATTCTGGAGCAAGGTCCTCGGCTACGTCGAACTGGGCCGGGAGGTTGACGGAAGCATCGAGATCGGGCCGCCGGACACCGGCTTCGGCGGCCCACAGCCCACTCTCATCCTTAGCCCCAGCAGCGACCTGAGGACCGCGACGCTCCGACTGCACATCGACCTCAACGCCACCGACCGCGACCAGGACGCCGAGTTGGAGCGGCTGCTAGCTCTCGGCGCCAGGCCCGCCAACGTCGGCCAGACCGGAAACGAGAGCTGGCACGTCCTGGCCGACCCAGAAGGCAACGAATTCTGCCTCCTGCACTCCCGGCTCCAGCCTCTCTGACCACGCGTGGCCCGGCTCGAGGCCGCTCGGCCGTTCGGGTGAGCCCCGGGGCTTGCTCCTTGGTGCTCGCGTCCGAGCTGGGCTTGTCTTCGCACGTTCTCCACCAGGGCAGCCGTCCCTCCGGAGCCGCCCGGGGGCTGTCCAGAGCGAGGCCCGGGTCCTTGGGGCGGGCGGGGGCCCGCTGGCAGGAAGGGAAGTAGAAGAAGCGCGGCCGGGCGGTCAGCGGCTGTGCCGCGCCGTTCCTCGAGCCGTGACAAAGGCGGCAGGGGCGTGAGGAGTCCTGGCGGAGCCAGGACGCTCCGGGGCGGTCCCTGGTGCCCCTGGTCCCGGGGTGCCTCCACGGGATTACCGTGACCCTGCTCCACACTCTGCGCTTCATCGCCTGACTCGGGGGCTCTTGGAGTGGCTGAGGGAGCCCACAAAGTCGCCGCGATCCCGGCGGCCGTCGGGGGCACCACCGTGAACTGCGTCGGCCACTTCGCCCACCACTGGGTCCCGAAGGACCTGAGTTGGCTCGAGCCATGAGTCGCCCCGGGCGCCGGATGAACTGGGGATGGCCCGCAGGGCTGCGCGAGGGCCGGAAACGGTGAACTGGCATGGAGAGCTCGCCGCAGGCAGCGAGGTTCCCCTGCCCAGGCCGACCCGGACGTGACCGGACCTCCGGGGCCGGTGCAGTCCGCACGGTAACTGGCTGGTCGACGCTGCGGACCAACTGCCGACTCTGCCCCGGACCGTAACGCTCGCCCGCCGCGCGGTGGCTTGATCCGCTCCGGCTCGGCGCGCTGGGTGGGAAAGGGTGCAAGCGCAGGGAGGCAGCGCTCCTAAGAAGCTGGGCCGTTCCCCTCCTGAGGGCGGCGAGGTCTCAGGGCGCCGCTCTCCATGAGGTTCAGGAGGCGCTCCTGGAGATCTCGATCGAGACGGCTGAGGACGCTCGTCATCAGGTCGACCTGGGCACCGCGGATCAACTCGATCAAATAGTCGGCGGCCGCGGTACGCACCACCACCCCGGCCCGGCCCCGCCGCTCGCGCCGGAGCAGCCCCCGACGCGCCAGGCGGTTCACCGCCAGGCGGACCTCACCGGTGGAGGCGCGATGCTCCGTGGCAATGGCGCCCGCCGCCGCCCCTTCGTCGGGCAACTGGGTGATGATGTCCATCTCCAGGAGACTGAGCAGGTGCTCCCGCCGGTTCGCGGCGCGCCCCACGGCGCGGAAGTATCGCCGCTCCAGAATGAGCTGGGCCCGCATCCAGCGCTCCACGATGTCGGGGGCGGCGGTGACGGCTTGGGGCCCGTCACCTACTTCGGCCTGGCTCACTTGGCTTCATCCTCTGCCTCGAGCACCCCAAGCACCTCCAGGAAGGTCTCAACTTGGTCCGCACTCAACCGCGTGAGTGTCTCAGCCATGGACTGACGCTGCCATTCCCGAAGTGTGCGAACCATTTCCAGGGCAGTCGCCGTTGGCGCCAGCCACACCCGACGCCGGTCGTTCGAGTCGTGCCGGCGCACGGCCAGACCGCGCTTCACCATGCGGTTGGCGAGCGCCGTGGCCGCAGCCCCAGTGACTCCGACCGCTTCGGCGAACCGCCTCATAGTGGTGCCGCCCTCGGGGAGACAGGCGAGCGCCTCGAGCTGATGGTAGGTGACGCTCCCCAGGCGCTCCAGAATCTCCGGTGGGAGGGCGGGATCCAGCGCCCGCTGCACGCGTGGCTGAAGGCTCAGCATCCGTTCGATCAGCTCGGGGCGCGCCTCCCCGCCAGGGCGCTGCCCGGCCTCAAGATCCTTCACCGGTTGAAGTATTGTGGCGCGCCCACCGGACTGTCAAGGTCGGAGCCTGGCGCCGGAGTGACCCGGGGCCCCAACTCGCTCGGCGCCGCTCACCTCGATCCGATCGCGGTGATGGTGCCCCCCGGCCACCCCCGCCTCCACTGCGGCGCTGCCGCCCGACCGGGTCTGAGCTTCGTATCTACGGTCAGGCCCGGCGGTCGGAGGGCCGCTTCGGGCGACATGGGAGAAAAGCTGACGGTCGGCCCCCGCCCCTTCCTCGGAGTCCGGTGGGCGCGGCCCGTGCCCTCCGGGGCTACCGCTGAAATCCCGGACCCCTGTCCCCACCTCAGCCACGAGCGATCACGGGCGCCGGGGAGGCAGCCATGATCGCCAGCGCCCGGCTCGTCGTCTCCCGCAGTCTCGCTCGGGGCGGTTGAGGCGGTGTACCTCCGCCCGGTTGGCTAAGCAGGCCGTCATAAGTTTTGTCCACGAGAGGGGCGGGGCGTGCCTACCGCCGGAGATGAAGCAGCCCTGCATGAGCCGGTCTTTACCAGCGTCTCAGCCAGGCCAGATCCAGTCTGCATCTTCCCCCGGCCTCTG
>JAJZGN010000211.1 GCA_021798435.1 bacterium
CATGACCCTCACCCTGGAGCGCATCGCTGAGCTCACCGAGGCCCGACAGACCGAAGGTGACCCAGGCGCGGTCTGACGGGTACGGGTTCCAGTTAAGCTGGTCGGCCAGCGATCTCCGTGGACACAGTGCTCCCGGCGGGCACCGGCCGCTTGCGTCTCCCAGGTGGGGCGCGACCGGCTCCGGCCACCTGGACCCGCAACCGGCCGGCGTCCGGGACCTGGCCCTCGTTGCAGGCCCGAGTACCCCCGGAGTTGGATCGGCCCCGGTGCGGCCAACTGGCCGCCCACGGCCATCCAGCTTGGAGCCCGGGCGGTGCTCCCAGTCACCCGGCGCGGCGGGAGCGGCTCAGTCAGGTTCTCCCCGCCTGGGGGCGGGCGCCGGCCCGGTTCCAGACCGGCAGGCTCACCGCCGCGAAGACCAGGGGGCACACGAGGAGGGCGACGAAGACGTACGCCGGCCAGGGGCCCATGATCCTGAGAGGGCTCCAGCCAGCCGGGGGTCGCCGGAGGAACATGTAGTCCCCCCCGGTGAGCAGATTCACCGCCCCGTCGACCGCCGCCAGCGCCGCGGTTACGAGCCAGGCCCAGGCCACTCGGACCCACCCGATGTTCAGGACTGGCGGACCGGCGGCTATGACCGTCGCCGCGGCCAGGAGGCTCGCGTGGTCCACCCAGAAGGCGTAGTAGAGAGGGGAGGGAGGGATGGCGCCGGGCGCCGGGAAGGCGAGCGCCAGCAGGGAGCTGGGAACCGCCAGCAAATAGGCCAAGCCCGCCAGCCGGCGGTCGCGAGGCCACGCCAGCGCGCCGATCATGAGCATGGTGGCCACGTCCGACACCTGGAGGGGAAGGCTCGAGGAGGCAGCCCAGCTCCCAGCGACTACCGGCCACATCAGCAGGGTGGCCTCCGATACCAGCAACAGGCAGGCGAGGGCAGCGCGGAGCGCGGAGGCGGCAGCTGGTGAGCGCCAAGCCGCGACCGCCAGCGCGCCAGCACCAGCTACTGCGAGAGGAAGCGCCACCGCTACCGGGTTCACAGGGCGCGACCATGGGCCAGCGGGGTGACCTCGACAGGAGGCGGGGGCGGCGGTATCATCAGAAGATGGCAGAACATACGTGCGGGGTGCTGCAGATGCGCGGTGGAGGAGGGGAGCCGGTGATCCTGGACCGGGTCTTCCTCTCCCATGGCGTGGCGTCCCTGCCTCCCAACATCGTCGGCCCGGGGATTCTCACAACCGCGCTGGCGGGGCCGGACGGTGGGGTTCGCCAGCTGACGGTGAGGAGTTCGGGGGCCGATGGCGCCACCGTCACCTGTGACGGCCCTCGGCCGCTGGCCCGTGAGGCGGCGTGGTGGCTGGAGCGAGCTGCCATGATGCTGCGTCTCAAGGATGACCTCTCGCCTTTCTACGAGCTCGCAGTTGCCGACCCGGAGCTGGGGTGGGTCGCCGCGGGCGCGGGGAGGATGATGGCCGCGCCGACGGTTTTCGAGGAGGTTGTGAAGACCCTCTGCACCACCAACTGCTCCTGGGGAGCCACCGAGCGGATGGTGGAGGCGCTGGTCGAGAACCTCGGGACCGCGGGTGAGGGCGGCCGGCGCACCTTTCCCACGGCTGAGCAGATGGCGAAGACCCCGGTCTCCATCTATCGTGAGACGGTGAGGGCGGGCTACCGCGCCAAATACCTGCAGGAGTGCGCCCAGATGGTCGCCAGCGGCCAGGTCGCGCTTGAGGAACTCCGGGATCCGGGGCTGCCTGACGAGGAGGTGGAGGGTCGCCTCCTCGCTCTGCCCGGGGTCGGGCCGTATGCGGTGAGCCACCTGATGCTCACCGCCCTCGGCCGCTACCACCGCCTGGTCCTGGACTCCTGGACCCTCCCTACGTGGGCCAAGCTCAGCGGCGCGGCTCCCGAGGTTCGGGCGGTTGAGGCTCGCTTCGACTCCTTCGGCCGCTATCGCGGGCTCGCCTTCTGGATGTATCTCACCGAGCACTGGGCGGATTCCCAGGCCGGCTAGGGGCCGGCCGGGAGCCGGGGCCCGGCCCTCTGGCGCTACATCTGGCGGAGGCGCTGGCGAGCCACCCAGAAGGTGAGCACCCCGGTGAGCACCAACACAAGGGAGATCAGCCCGAGGGCTAGCAATCCTTGCGGCGAGGCGTCGAACACCACGGTGCCGGGGGCGGAGACGACGATGAAGAGCAAGGCAAGGCCGTACATGACCAAGCCCGCGCCCAGCAGCAGCCCGGTCACGCCCACGACCACGCCGTAGGCGACGCCGCCCGGGGCCTGACTTGCCCCGGGCCGGTCGGCCCGGGCGAGCAGCAGGTAAAGCGCTGCGAACGCCAGCGGAACGAGAACCACCGCGGCCCCGACGAACATGCTGGGCCGATCATAGGCTGGCCCTATGAGCTCGTCAATTTGGGGTTGGCTGGGGGCCAGGGGCCCCTGCCCGAGAAAGCGGAGAGCTTGGAGCGGCGTCAAGCACACGATAAGGTCTCTTATCAGGACCTCAGGGCCATTCGCACAGGGCTTGGCCCCCTGCCTCCCCCCGGGGCCGGGCTCGGGGAACGCTGGGGAGGACTCCCCTGACTCTAGCCCGACGACGGCGGCGCGTCGACGTCTCGGGCTCCGGGGACTACGAGTGCCAGGGCGCCCGGCGCTGCTAGTACGCCACTCAGTGCCAGCGGCGTTCGGGGGCCCCGATGGCGACCCTCAGCCCCCCGAGGACGATGCCTGCTGGCGTCAGGGTGACCACCATGACGAAGGGCGCGGGAGAGACCTCGCCCAAGCGGGCGGCGGGTACCGAGCGCCGGGGCCGGGTGAGGTAGAGCACGTCGCCGTACACCACGAGGCCGGCGGAGGCCCGGGGCGAAGTTCGCTACACTCGGGCGGACCGAGCCAGCCTGGCCCCGGGCCCTTTCACCTGCACCTTGAGCCGACCCTACAAAGTATCCAGTTCACTTCCCACCACCCTCCTGGATGAGGGCCCGCGAGGCAATGAGCGGCTCACCGCCGGGCTGGCTGTTGTCCTGCTGGTGGTGCTCGCAATCGAGGGCGCGACCCTTCTGGTGATGCGGCAGTCGGTGGTGGTCCACATCTTCCTGGGCATGGTGCTCGTGCCGCTCACAGTCGTCAAGCTGGCCAGCACCGGGTACCGGATCGCCCGCTACTACCTGGGTTCCCGGCCTTACGTCCGCCGGGGCCCACCGGCGATCGTCCCCCGGCTTCTCGGCCCGGTGGTGGCCGTACTGACCCTGGCCCTGCTGGCAACCGGAGTCGGTCTGATCCTGGTGCCCGCCGGCCCGAGCCCCCTCCTGACCCTGCACAAGGTGGTCTTCGTGCTCTGGTTCGGAGCCATGACCATCCACGTTCTCATCCACCTCATCGACCTACCCGGGCCGGGCCTGGCCGACTGGCGTCCCGGGTCCACCTGGCTTCGGGGTGTGGCAGGTCGCCGAGCCACGTTAGCGGCGGGACTGGCCGTGGGCGTGGTGCTGGGGCTCCTCTTCCTCCCTGCGAGGTCG
>JAJZGN010000212.1 GCA_021798435.1 bacterium
CTCGGAGAGGTCCCGGAAGGAGCGGTAGACGGAGGCGAAGCGCACGTAGGCCACCTCGTCCAGCTCCCGCAGCCGGGCCATCACCAGCTCCCCCACCTCTCGGCTGGGGAGCTCCGACTGCCCCTTTCCGCGCAGCTCGGTCTCGATCTCCTCCACGATCTGCTGCACCCGCTCCGGGGAGATGTCGCGCTTCTTGCAGGCGTTCATCAGCCCCAGGAAGAGCTTCTGGCGATCGAAGTCCTCGCGCCGCCCGTCCTTCTTCATGATGTAGAAGGGGATCGACTCGATCCGCTCATAGCTGGTGAACCGGCGCCCGCAGTTGTTGCACGCCCTCCGGCGGCGGATCGCCTCCCCGGTCTCGGAGTCGCGCGAGTCCACCACCCGGAGGTCGTGGTGGTTGCAGTAGGGGCAGCGCACGGGGATCTCCTCTCGGCTACAGCATCTAGTTGAGCTGGCTGGATTGTACCCCGCATCTTGTGCTCCGGCCGAGCGGGCAGCTCAGCGGTTGACGGTGCTCATGTCCGCGTAGCGGTCGCCGCGGACGGCAGCTGGCGAGGCCGCCTCGGCGAGGAGGTCCAGCGTCTCCGGGTCCAGCTCCAGCTCGGCGGCCTCTAGATTCTCCCCGAGGTAGCGCCGGCGCTTGGTGCCGGGGATGGGCACGATGTCCTCCCCCTGGTGGAGGACCCAGGCGATGGCCACCTGCCCGGGGGTGGCCCCCTTCTCGTTGGCGATCTCCTCGATCCGGTCCACCAGCTTCAGGTTGTGCTCCAGGTTGGCACCCGAGAAGCGGGGGTAGCGGGTGTTGCGGAAGTCTCCGGCCTGGAGCTGCCCGGGATCCCGGTAGCGGCCGGTGAGCATTCCCCGGCCCAGGGGGCTGTAGGCCACGAACCCAATGCCCAGCTCGCGCACCGTGGGCAGGATCTCGGCCTCCGGCTCCCGGCTGAAGAGGGAGTACTCGGTCTGCAGGGCGGAGATGGGGTGGACGGCGTGGGCCCGGCGGATGGTGGCGGGGGCGGCCTCGGAGAGGCCCAGGTGGAGAACCTTGCCGGCCTCGACCAGCTGGGCCATGGCCCCGACCGTCTCTTCGATCGGCACCTCGGGATCCACCCGGTGCTGGTAGTAGAGGTCGATGTGGTCGACGCCGAGGCGTTGGAGGGAAGCGTCACAGGCCGAGCGAACGTACTCCGGGCGGCCGTTGATCCCCAGGAAGGAGCCGTCCTCCCGGCGCTGGTTGCCGAACTTGGTGGCCAAAACCACCTGCTCCCGGCGCCCCTCGATCGCCCTTCCCACCAGCTGCTCGTTGTGGAAGGGACCGTACACGTCGGCGGTGTCCAGGAGGGTCACCCCGCGGTCGAGCGCCATCTGGATGGTGGCGACCGACTCCTCATCGTCCCTCGGTCCGTAGAACTCGGACATGCCCATGCAACCCAGCCCCAGCTCGGAGACCTCGAGGCCCCCGCTCCCCAGCTTCCTGGTTTCCATCCCCACCTCCTCGGTCGCCAACTCTTGACCCCAGTCTAGGCCGGGGCGGAGGGCGCCCGTCCCCCGTCTCCCATTCATTCCATTGGGGGATGCGGGCCCGGGGAATGGGGCGCTAGGCTGGCCCGGTGAGCGTTCGCAGGGAGGGGGGAGCCGCCCCGTGAGCCAGCTCCGGCTCCTCCTGCGGGCGGTGCGCTGGCGGCTGGGCGGGGCCCTGGCGCTCTTCGTGGTGGGGGTGGTGGCGGTGCTGGCCGCGGCGGCCGGGCCCCTCTACCTGGCCACGGCGAATGACTCGGTCCTCCACTCCATCCTGGCCTCCAACCCCCCGGGGTTCGACGGCATCACCGTCACCCCCCGCCAGGGATCGGGCCAGGTGGCGGCGGCGGAGTCGGGGCTGCAGGCGGCCCGCCAGTACGGCCTCTCCCGGTGGTATTCGCCCCAGAAGCTGGTGCTGGACGCCGGCCTGACGGTCGTCGGCCCCAGCGGGACCAGGTTCGGCTCCGACCTGATCTCGGACCCCGGCGCCTGCGGCCAGCTCCACTTCCTCGAGGGGAGCTGCCCACGGTCGGCGGGGGAGGTGGTGCTGACCGACCGCAGCGCCCAGAGCCTGGGGGCCAGGGTGGGGTCCCGGCTCACCACCACCATCCCCGGGCCGGTGGTCTTCCAGAACGGCATTCCCAATCGCACCAACATCGAGAAGCAGGTCCAGGTGGCCGGCATCGTGGCGGTGGGCAACCCCTCCGCGCCCTTCTGGTTCGGCGACGACTACTTCGGCTTCGGCCAGTCCTGCCCTCCGGCGGCGCCGCTTTGCCTTCCCCAGCTGGACTCCATGTTCACCCCCCAGGCCACCATCGCCTCCGTGCCGGGGACCCTGGCCACCGCGGAGCTCTTCCTCAAGGTCTCCTCCGTCCACCTCTCGGGGGCCGCCACCTTCAACCGGGCGCTGGGCAATTTCGACACCGACGCCAACCAGAACCTGCAGCTCAACGTTTCCACCCAGCTGACCTCGCTCTCCAGCCAGGCCAACCGGGAGAACCAGCTGATGCAGGCGATCGTCCTGGTGGTGGACCTGCAGCTCGTCCTCCTCGCCCTCTTCGTGCTCTTCGGGCTGGTGGCCCGCACCACCGAGGCGCGCCAGAAGGAGGTGGCGCTGGCCAAGCTCCGGGGCTTCCGCCTGCCCTCGGTGCTGTCGGTGGGCCTCTTGGAGCCGGTGGCGATGCTGGCCCTGGCGGTGCCGGTGGGCCTCCTGCTCGCCTACCTGGTGGTGGCTCTCGTCCGTCCGGCCCTGCTCCCCGGGGGACAGCTAAGCTTCCAACCCCTGGCGCTGCTGGCCGCGCTGGCCGCCTTCGCCGGGGGGCTGGTGGCGGTGGTCTTCGGGGCCTGGCGGATCCTGACCCGCAAGCTGGTGGACGATCTGCGGGGCGTGGAGCCCAAGAGCTCCAGCACCGCCCGCGCGGCGCTGGACGCCGGGGGTCTGGCGCTGGCCGTCGCCGGGATCCTGGAGCTCATCGCCTCGGGAGTCCTGAACGGCCGCCAGCCCAACCCCATCGCCGCCTTCGCCCCCGGGCTGGTGGCGGTGGCATTGGCCATCCTGGGGATGAGGCTGCTCCCCCCGCTCGCCCAGCTGGTGGTTCGGCGCACCCGCAGTGGCGGCCACCTCGGCCTGGGGCTGGCCGTCCGCCAGGTGGTCCGCCGCCCGGCCAGCCTGCGCCAGGTCGCGGTGATCGCCGTGGCCTCGGCGCTGGCCTGCTTCGCGGTCGCCGGCTGGGCGGCGGCGGGGGTGAACCGGCAGGTCCGCGCCGACTTCACCCTCGGGGCCCCGAGAGTCCTTCAGGTCGCGCTGCCTCCGGGTCTGGGGCTGGAAGCGGCGGTGGACCGGGCGGACCCCACCGGCCGCTACGCCCTGGCGGCGATGGTGTCCAAGATCCCCAGCCAGAACCTTCTCGCCGTGCAGGCCAGCCGGCTGGCCCGGGTGGGGTACTGGCCACAGGGTGTCTCCTCGGTTCCGCTCTCGCGGCTGGTCCGCTGGCTC
>JAJZGN010000213.1 GCA_021798435.1 bacterium
AGCCTGCACGCTTCTTGGAAGTCAGGGTCGTCGATCTCAAGCGGCTCGGTGGCCACTACCGCGATCGGAGTCTCGGCGGCGGGTGGGGTGGGCTCGAAGATCGCCCAGTTGGCCAAGTCGTCGCCGAGTCTGGAAAGGTACGTGATACCGGCGAATCGCGGCCGCCCGCCTGCTCTCGACATTTCGTACACGTGGCGTGAGATTCGCTGGGTGATCTGTCTGGGAACGGCCAGGCGGATCGCGGCAGCATCCAGCTCCTTCACCCCTGCCGCGGCCAGCGCTGGAGCGACCTCGTAGGCCAACTCCAGGTTGAGGTGAGCCAGGGATTCGTGCTGCCCCACATCCGCGTACCCACCGGCCAGGAGGGCCCGTGAAACCATACGGCCTAGGCACCAGCTCGCCGGCACCTTCCCCGGCGGGATCGCGTCTACCTCACCGTCGATAGCGGCCAGCTCGCGGGCCACTTGAGGTGACGCTCGGAACCGGGCGAGCGTCTCCAGGAACGCGCCGAGCTTCTGGGAGGACGCGTACAGGACGCAGTACTGACCCACGGGGTCGTCCCATCGGTTGCCAAAGGTGCCTCCCGGGCCCGCAAGGCGCCAATCCGGCCACTCCCAGGGATCTGGTCGGCGGCCAATTCGGAACACCGGCTGCTCCGGTCTGGCCCCTACCAGCGTCAACCTCCTCAGCCCCCGATCAGAAAGGCACGCGCTGCCTCGAGCAACGCCGGCCCAACGTCACTCAGCTCACCCTCGCGAAGCAGTTGGGCCGGGACCCGGTCATCCAACTGCGGGTTCACCCCCTGGAACCAAGCCTGCACCACGTCGGGTGGGTCTCCCCAATCGCTGAGCATCGCCGCTAGCTGCAGGCCCAGCCGGAGCCGGGGCGGAACCCTGGGATCGCGGATAGCCCTCTCCCCGGACCCCCACTCTCGCACTGCTCGAGCCTCGGTCACTCCGCCGATGTACGCCACCAGCCGCTCCCCCAGGACCGCGCTCAGCTGCGCTACCACCTGCTCAAGCGACGACCGGACCGCCTTCTCATGTGCCGCTAGGTCGGGGCGCGCTCCCGCCACGTTCACGGCAGACCCTCCATGTATAGCTCTTCCTGGTCGGGGTGGCCCCGACCAATCCCTGGCCAATGCCAAGGCTACACCTTCCCTCGGGAAAGCACTGCCGGAGCTTTGCCGTTGAAGCACCGTCGTGGGACCATTGCGGCTCCTCGCTGCGGCTGGGTTCCTGGCAACCAGCCCACCCAGCTCGTCCGCCGGCGACCCCACCCGCGGCTGTCCACGTGTCCCGCGCGCCGCGCCCAGGGCCAAACCCGCAGCCCTCACACTCAACGCGACCGCCAACCTACCGGACATGTCGCGGCGGGGCGGACTGACAGCAATGTTGACAGCAACGGGCGCGGACTGTCCGGCTGCGGGCGGACACTGGGACCGGTCGGAAGCTACGTCTTGAAGTCGGAGACGGACAGTGGTGAACCCCGGCGGACGTCTGCTGGTCGGCCTCTTAATCCCAAGGTTCCAGGTTCTAGTCCTGGTGCGGGCACCACGCTTTGAGATCAAAGTTGGCTCGCCAGAGACCGCCGAGGATCGCCCGAAAGTGGTCAATCCAGAGCTTCCCGCTCTGGTCCAAGGAGCTTACCCAGCCGGTGGGCGAACTCGCCCAGAGCAACCTCCCAAGGTTGACGAGCCTCTGCATCCACGCCTAGCTGGATACCTGCACGAGCACACCCGCGCCTGGAAAGCCACCATCTCGCGGGCCGACGCCTTCGTCCTCGTGGCGCCTGAGTGCAACTACGGCTTCCCTGCCGCCGCCAAGAACGCCCTCGACTACCTGAACCGCGAGCGGGCATAAAGGGGGGTGGGCTTTGCCAGCTGCGGGGCGGTCCCCGCCGGTACCCGGGCGGTGCAGATGCTGAAGCGGGTGATCACCGCCGTCAAGTTGACCCCGGTGTCCGAGTCGGTCAGCATTCCCTTCCTCAGCCAGGAGGTGGGGCATGACGGCCAGCTCCACACCGGCGACGTGATGGACCGGGCGGCGGCCGTAGCCGCCTGACCGCCTCTGGCACGTTCCGGGAATGGTCTGCACCCTCTCCGCGGAAGGTGCGGACCATTTCAGTCAGGCCGCGCTTGCCCGGGGCGCCGGTGCCTCCAGGCTGCCTGCGGACGCGCCCCGGTTGACCAGCGGCGCGAACAGGGACACGATAGCGCCTATCAACATCAGGCCCTGTCCGGCGACGTAGAGCAGCTCTCCCCCGCTGCCGATGGACCAGGTGCTGAGGTGCCCGGGGGTCGAGAACACCCAGATGCCCATGCCCACGAGGGTCACCACCATCCCGGTCATCACCAGACGGGCCATCCACTTCTTCATCGTGAGCCCGGCGGCGGAGACGTTGCCCACCAGCTCCGTGGCCAGCAGGAAAACGGCGATGATCGGCAGGGCCCCGAAGACGAACAGCAGGTGGCTCCGGGTGAAGATCTGGTCGTCGATCACCCGCGAGGCGGAGCTGGTGCTGGCGAAGCCGAACTGGGTCTCGTTCATCTCGATGTAGTAGCCGTAGAAGTACATGTCGGCGGTCGCCATCACGTAGGTGAGGTACACCCCGACCCGGACCGGGTTCAACCGCCTAAGAGCCCGCCCGGTGCCACCCGCCACCCGGAGGAAGACCCCCCGCAGCTCGGGCAGCATGGCGCCCGCCAGGATGAGCGAGCCCACCCCCACCAGCCCGGTCATGGTGTCGTCCATGGCGATGCCGTTGGCGCCGCCCGCCCCCTGGGGGAACCAGGCGGGGATCACGAAGGTGCCCAACCCGGAGACGGTGTAGATGCCGGAGTAGAGGGCGATACCCGCAAGCATCAGGCCGGCGCCGGAGCGGGCCACCTGCTTGCGCGCGCCGGTGAGCCGGGAGTAGCCGAACGCCTCCGCGGCCAGCAGCACGATCGCGGCCATGAAGGTGGGCAGCATCCCGTGGGAGTGCGAGGTCACGATGTTGCCCAGGAGCGCCGAGGTGGATTCGTGCTGGGCACCCGCCCAGAAGCTCCAGCTGATGCCCACCTCGGAGGCTGCCGCCAGCAGCCCGAACACCACCCAGGTGAGGACGGAAACGCCGGCGAAGAAGAACACCCAGGTGATCTCGGCCTTCTGCGGGGTCATCGCCTCACCCTTGGGGGGCACCAGAGCGCACCAGGCGAGGTCCACCACGAACAGCACCGTCACCCCGAAGAGCTCGAGGGTGGCGGGCATGATGACCCAGAAACCGAAGTCGACCAGCGACGAAACGTTGTGCAGCGTCCCGTAGCCGAGGATCAGGAACCCAGCACCCTCGAAGAGCGCGACCAAGGCGCTGTGGGAGACCAGGTAGCGCACCCAGGAGTGCAGCGTGAACACCCGGGTGCAGATGATCAGGAACAGGAGGGCGATCACGTGCAAAGCGATGGAGAGCGGGAACGGCCCGATCAGCAGGCCCAGCGCGTCTTTCATCGACTGCAGG
>JAJZGN010000023.1 GCA_021798435.1 bacterium
TGCGCCGTCCGGTCCGGACCGGACGGCTGCTGCGCCAGCTGCCAGTCCAGAGCTGCGGGCCCGGGCTGCCGCAGATCTCTCACGGGGAGCTCCGGATCCCACCTGGGGTCGATCGCGCGCAGCCGCCCCAGGTAGTGCGCCTCCAGCTGGTCCAGCGAGTCGTTGCCCGCCAGGTACGGCCAGCGGTCCTCGGTGGGGCGGGGAAGCCAGCCTCCGGCGGCCACCAGCCGAACGTAGTCGCGCAGAGAGACTCCCCCCCGCGGGTCCTCAACCAGGGCGTGGCCGCACTCGTGCACCAGGGTGGAGACCAGGAACCGACGGCGCAGGGTCGGACGCTGGCTGAGCTGAGACACGGGCTCGAGGTCGGGCCAGTCCACGTTGACCCTGAGGGTGCCGCGGTGCCAGGTGGCGAGGGTCCCGGGAGAGAACGTGTCCCCGGGATCGAGGTGCAGCTGGTCGATCAGCCCACGCATCACGTCCTTCACCTGGAGGGGAAGCCGGTCCAGCGCTGACAGGACCTCCAGCTCCCGACCTGCCGTGCCGGCATCGCCGCGACTCCCCATCCCCACGGTGAGGGCGAACTGTTCCTCCGCCCACCGGGCTGGCGAGAGGGCTCGGATCAGGTACTGCGCCCGGGGCTGGAACTGGAGGGGAAGGTGGTACGGGGCCAGATGGGGACGGAAGGGCACACCGGATCAGTCCGCCGGAGCGCCACTCCCGAGGCGGGGATCAGCTCATGTCGGGCCAGGCGGCCGGTTCCGCCTCGCCACTCTCTCCCTCCTCGCCCCCGACCCGCTGCTGGAAGCGCGCCGCCACCATCTGCTGGGCCATGGCCTTGGGGATTCCAAACTTCACCAGGGACTTGACCTCGTCGGCCATCACCTTGTCGCGGGCGGTCTCCACCGCGGTGATCAGATCTTCGAGCGCGACCGTTCCTTGCTTCACGACCACATCCTACCCCGGCGACACGGCGCCGAACCCGGCATCTCGGGAGGCCTCCTCAGACCGCCATCGCGGGGAGGTTGGGGTTGAGGCAGAAACCCTCGTAGTCGATGGGGGCGGTGATCGTGGGCCGCTGGCCGCAGACCGGGCAGTTGGGGTCCTTGCGGATCCGGAACTCCCGGAACTCCATCGCCAGCGCGTCGACATGCAGCAGCCGGCCGCTGAGCACCTCCCCGATCCCCAAGATCAGCTTCACCACCTCGGTCGCCTGCACCAGCCCAACCAGCCCCGGGAGCACCCCCAGCACCCCGGCCTCGGCGCAGGACGGCGCCTCCTCGGGAGGGGGAGGCGCGGGGTAGCGGCACCGGTAGCACGGCGAGGCCCCGGGGACCATGGTTGTGACCTGACCCTCGAAGCGGAAGATCCCCCCGTCCACCAGCGGCTTCCCCAGAAACACCGCCACGTCGTTCACCAGGTAGCGGGTGGGGAAGTTGTCGCAGCCGTTGACGATCACGTCGTAGCCGGCGAGGACCTCCTCGGCGTTGGAGCTGTCCAGATGCAGGTTGTGCTCCACCACCTTGACCTCGGGGTTCAAAGCGGTGAGGGCCACGGCCGCGGACCGGGTCTTCAGCATCCCCAGCCGGTCCTCGGTGTGGATGATCTGGCGCTGGAGATTGCTCCGCTCCACCTTGTCGAAGTCAACCAGCCCCAGGGTCCCCACCCCCGCGGCGGCCAGGTAGTAGGCGACGGGGGCGCCCAGGCCGCCGGCCCCGATGATCAGCACCTTGGAGTCCAGGAGCCTGGCCTGCCCCACCTCCCCCACCTCGGAGAGGAGGAAGTGGCGGCTGTATCGCTCCCGCTGTTCCGCTGTGAGCGCCCGTGGCACCCGGTAAGGGAACCCCCGGTCCTTCCAGGAGCCGAACCCTCCCTTGAGGGAGCGGACATCGGTGTAGCCCATCTGCCTCAGGGTCCGGCCCGCCAGCAGCGAGCGCACCCCTGCGGCGCAGTAGATGGTGACCGGCCGGGAGCGATCCGGAATCGCCGCCTCCACCTGGAGCTCGAGGTAGCCGCGGGGGATGTGGATGGCGGAGGCGATCAGCCCCTGCGCCACCTCCTCCGGCTCCCGGACGTCGAGGACGACGTGCTGGGGGTCGCGCTCCATGGCCTCGCGCAGCCAGGGACAGTCGACCTCGGGGACCTCGAGGCGGGCCTGCTCCAGTAGGTCGCGTGAGTTTATGGTCATCTGTCGCTCCCAGCCGACTTGGCACCCCGGACGGAAATCCGACCTGGGAACAAGGATAACTCGCCGAGATCAGGCAGGCAGCCGGCGCATCTCCCCGGCCAGTACGTGCACATGGAGGTGCGGAACCGTCTGGCCGCCCCCCTGGCCCACGCTGACGTAGAAGCGGTACCCGTCGGCGTGGCCGAGCTCCTCGGCCACCTTGTGGGCGGCTTTGGTCAGGCGCAGCCAGAGGTCCGCGTCGTCCATCTGGCGCAGGTCGTCGATGTGCCGCTCGGGCACCACCAGGGCGTGGGTGGAGGCGGCAGGGTGGATGTCCAGGAAGGCGATGATGCCCTCCTCCCGCAGCACCAGGTTGGCGGGCAGCTCACCGTTCACGATCCGGCAGAAGACGCAGTCATCGGGCATGGGGCCATCTTAGGCTGCGGCTGAGCTCCCGCGGACCAGGGCCCGCTGCGCCGGGCCCGCAACCCCTGGTACGTTCCTTAAATCGCCTCCCGAGAACCGCGCCACCGCCCAGCCCCCCTTCCGACCGGGGCGCCCCCAGCGGCCCGGAGCCACCCCGCTGCCGACAGCCGGCCGGGACCCGCATCCTGATGCCCCTGCTCGACCTCTCCGTCCTCGGACTGGAGCTCCGCTCGGAGCTGGGGAACCGTTCCCGGGCCCGGCGGCGACCCTTCCGGCTGGGGGTGCTGGTGGAGGAGGGCAATGTCGCCGGCCGGTCCTTCGCCCGCTCCTTGGAGCGGGAGTCGAGGGAGGCGGGGATCGAGGTGGACCAGCGGCTGGCACCGCGGGACCTCCCCGAGGCGACCCTCCTCCTGCTGGATGAGCTGGTCCTGGACCCCACGGTGGACGGGGTGGTCGTGGTCCAGCCGGTCAGCTCGCTGGCCCCGGGAACCGTGGAGGCCCACCTCCCCGCCAGCAAGGACGTCGAGGCCGTGACCCCGGCGGCCCAGGCGGCCGCCGCCGCCGGCCTGCGGCGGGGCACCCCGGTGGCCGAGGCCTGCCTGGCCACCCTCCGCCACCTGGAATACGACCTCACTGAGACCGCGGTGCTGCTGATCGGGCACGGACCCACGGGCGGCCGGCCGATCGCCCAGCGGCTGCTGGCCGCCGGTGCCCAGGTCACGGTGGTGCAGCACGACGTGGATCGGATGGATCCCCTCCCCGCCTACCAGGTGCTGATCTCCGCTGTGGGGATAGCCGGGATCATCCCCGCCCGGGTGGTGCGCCCGGGGTCGACGGTGCTGGATGTCGGCACCTCGATGGTGGACGGGGCCCTCCGCGGAGACGTCGGCACCGTGGCAGCGGCCTCTGCCGCTCGGGTGACCCCGGTCCCGGGCGGCATCGGTCGGGTGACCTCGATATGTGCCCTTCTCTCCCTGACGGAGCTCGCCCAGCTCAGCCCGGGGCCGGTCGCCTCCTGGTCGCTGCTGGAGGCGGTGGCACGCCTGCTCTCGCCCCGGGACCCGGCTGGGGGAGCGGCCGCGGCGGCGATCACCGGGGCGCTGGCGGCCGCCCTGGACGGTCTCTGCCGGATGCACGAGGACCCCCAGGAGATCGCCAGCTCCGGCCACAGCGCGGCCAGGTTGCTGCTCGCCGCGGACCACGACCGCCAGGCGTTCGGCGCCTTCCAGCGAGCCCAGAGGCGGCACCAGGGCGAGGCCCACGCCCGGCAGGCGGCATTGGCCAGCCCGGAGGAGATCGCAGCCGCTCTCGCCGAGCTCGAGGCCCGGTTGCGCGGGCTGCGCACCACGGCGGCGCTAGAGCTGGACCGCCGGCTGGCGCTGGAGATCACCGGGGCGGCGCGGGAGGCGGTGCTCCGCCTTCGTGAGGAGTTCGCCGCCCAGGGCTGATCAGGGGATGAGGACCGCGGCCCCCCGCACCCCGTCCGTCTTGAGCTTCATGAGCGCCTGATTTGCCTCCTCCAGCGGGAACTCCTCGTGCTGGGTGCGGATCGGGATCTCGCTCGCCAGGTGGAGGAGCTCCGCGCTGTCCTGGCGGGTGAAATTGGCCGCGCTCTGGACCCTCCGCTCCCAGTAGAGGTGCTGGTATTCGAACTCGGGAACGTGGTCCAAGTGGATGGCGTTTATCACCAGCGAACCGGCCCGGTCCAGGGCCCGGAGCGCGTCCACCACCACCTCACCCGCCGGGGCGAAGGTGATCGCCGCCTGCAAGGGCTCGGGAGGCTGCTGACCTGGAGCCCCGACCCAGGCGGCCCCGCTGGCGCGGGCTCGCTCCTGGGCTGGAGTCCCCCTGGTCACCACATACACCTGGCACCCCCGATGGATCGCCACCTGGGCCACCAGGAGCGCTGAGGCGCCGAAGCCGTACAGGCCGAGCCGGTCGCCTGGCCCGACCTCGGTCAGCTTGAAGGAGCGGTAGCCGATGATGCCGCCGCAGAGCAGTGGAGCGGCCTCCACAGCGGTAAGCCCCTCGGGCACCCGGTAGCAGTACTCCTCCCGAGCCACCGTGTGGGTGCCGTAGCCGCCGTCCCGGTCCCAACCGGTGAACTCGGCGCGTCGGCAGAGGTTCTCGCGCCCCCGCCGGCACATGTCGCAGACCCCGCAGGTGTGGGCCAGCCAGCCCACGCCCACCAACTCCCCCTCGGCGAGAGCTACCACGCCGGGCCCGGCCGCCAACACCCGGCCGACCGCCTGGTGCCCGGGGATCAGGGGAAGGCTGTGCGCCTCCAGGTCGCCCTCGACGATCTGCAGATCGGTGCGGCAGACGGCGCAGGCCTGGACCTCGATCAGGACCTCTCCCTCTCCCGGAACCGGATCGGGCCGCGTCACGGGGACCAAAGGAGAGGTGTCGGCCGCCCCCGGATGGGTCAGTTCCATGGCCCTCACATTCCAATTGTGACGCCCCCGAGAAGGGGAGGCGCACTACGCTTGGGCCATGCGCTGGTCGGAGCTCAAGCTCCCCTTCGGCCCCCCCGCCGCGGCCGACCCCGAGGTCGATGAGGCGGTGTACGACTCCCGCCGGGCGGGCCCCAGGAGGGTGTTTTTCGCCGTCTCGGGGACTCATGTGGATGGCCACGACTTCGTCGCCGCCGCCCTCCGAAGCGGGACCGAGGCTGCGGTGACAGCACACCCGGTGGCCGGAGTGGATCCCGGGCGGCAGGTGGTCGTGGAGGACACCAGGGTGGCGCTGGGTCAGATGGCGGCGGCCCTGGCGGGCCACCCTTCCCACCACCTGCCGGTGATCGGGGTCACCGGCACCGACGGCAAGACCACCACCTCGATCCTCCTCCGAGCGGCCCTCACCCCCTCCTTGAGGAATGTGGGCTCGATAACGACGGTGGACTTCCGGATGGGAGAGTTGGTGGAGCCCAACCTCACCCGGCAGACCACCCTGGAGGCCCCGGAGGTCCAGGGGCTCCTGGGCCGGATGCTGGGGGCGGGATGTCGCGCCGTGGCCCTGGAGGTCACCTCCCACGCCCTCGCCCTTCATCGCGTGGACGAGGTGCGGTTCCAGGGGGGGGTGTTCACCAACGTGACCCACGACCACCTCGACTTCCACGGCAGCTGGGAGGCCTACCTGGAGGCCAAGGCTAAGCTCCTCGCCCTGACCCGGAGGGCTGGGGGTTTCGCGGTCTTGAATCTGGACGACCACCGGGCCTACCCGCTGCTGCGCGAGCGCTGGGCGGGCCCGCTGCTCACCTACAGCGCGGCTGGGGACCGGGCCGCGGACGTGTACGCCACCGGGCTGTGGCCCCAGGACGGCGGCTGGGCGTACACCGCGGTCACCCCATGCGGGACGGCGGAGGTGCGCCTTCAGCTCCCGGGGAGGTGGAACGTGGGCAACTCCCTGGCGGCGCTGGCCGCGGGGTTGCAGCTGGGCCATCCGCTCCCAGAGCTGGCGGGCGGGCTCGCAGCGCTGGAGAGCGTCCCCGGCCGGATGCAGCGGGTGCGGCTGGGCCAGCCTTTCGAGGTGGTGGTGGACTACGCCCACACCCCGGCCGCCCTCACCCTCGCCCTCTCGGAGTTGCGCGCCGCCAGCCCCGGCCGTCTCTGGGTGGTGTTCGGCTCGGCCGGAGAGCGGGACCTTGAGAAGCGGGCAGAGATGGGCCGGATCGCAGCCCGCCTGGCCGACCAGGTGGTGGTCACCAGCGAGGACCCCAGGGACGAGGATCCGGAGGCGATCATCGCCGAGATCTGCCGGGGGGCCGTTGAGGCCGGAGCCGACTTCGACCACAACCTTCACCGCGAGGCGGACCGGTCCCGGGCGGTACGGCTGGCGGTGGAGGGCGCACTCCCCGGCGACACCGTCCTGCTGGCCGGCAAGGGGCACGAGCACACAATCCTCACCTCCGTCGGCGCCCTCCCCTGGGACGAGGCCGCGGAGGCGGAGGCGGCCCTCCGCCGGCGTTTCGGCCCCCGCCAGTCGTCGGATCTTTGACTTTTTGTTCTTGACGCGTCACCTTCCCGGGTGTAGAGTCTCGGCGTCGGGGCGGTGACCGCCCGCGGGCCGCAGTGGGAGGAGCCATGACCCAGGACAGCTCCGCCGGCACCGGACGACATACCGCCCAGCTGGCGGTGTCCTCGGTCACCGACGCGGTGTACGCCCACCTCCGCCGGCTGATCCTCCGCCAGCTCCCCCCGGGGTCGCCGCTCAGGCTGAACGACCTGGCCGCCCAGCTGGGGGTCAGCACGACCCCGGTCCGGGTGGCGGTGGAACGCCTTCGCGCCGAGGGCCTCGTCGTGCACCAGCGCGGCAAGGGGTCCACCGTTGCCCCCCTCTCCCTGGACGACCTGCTGGACATCTACGCGGTGCGGGTGGGACTGGAGAGCGTGGCCGCGGGACGGGGGGCGCCCCGTCTCAGCGACGGGGAGATCGAGCGGATGCGTGGGCTGGTGCGCAAGCTCGGAAGCCTGGACCACGACGACCTTCGGGTCCTGCCCCAGTACCTGGACGCGGAGTGGTCCATGCACGAGGTCTGCTATGAGGCCGCGGGACACCCCCGGCTCCTGCAGGAGATCCGCTCCTACCGCCGCCAGGCCGAACGCTACTTCCGGCTGGCCCTGGCCCAGGGGATGAACGCCCACGACGACTTCCAGCACCAGGCCGCGTTCTGCGAGGCCTGCGGCCATCGGGACGGGGCCGCCGCCGAGCGCATCGCCCGGGACCTCTTGGAGTGGACCGTCGAGAGGGTGGCGCCGATGCTGGGGCCCGAGCCCCCCGCCAACGGGGCCCGGGGGCCAGGCGGTGCCGGGAACGGCTGAGGTTCCCGAGGGGCTCATTCCTGAACTGTTGGAGCGCCTCGGAGACCGACTGAGCCTCAGCCCGGCCGACCTGGAGCGCCACAGCAGGGACGAGTCCCACCATGAGCCGCGACTTCCCTGGGCGGTCGCCCACTGCCACGGCGTTGAGGACGTGCAGGCGGTTCTCGAGGTGTGCCGAGGGTACCTCTGCCCAATCGTTCCCTTCGGAGCCGGGAGCGGCCTGGAGGGTGGGGCCATCCCAATTCGCGGAGGGGTGAGCGTGGACCTCTCGGGGATGAACCGGGTGCTCCGGATGGACCCGGAGGATCTCGACGCCACGGTGGAGGCCGGGGTGACCCTCAGCCAACTCAACTCTGAGCTGGGGCCGAGGGGGCTCTTCTTCCCGGTGGACCCCGGCTCCGACCCCACCCTGGGAGGCATGGCGGCCACCCGAGCCAGCGGCACCATGGCGGTCCGCTACGGGACGATGTCCGCCAACGTCCTGGGGCTCAGGGTCGTGCTGGCCAGCGGGGAGGTGGTGACCACCGGCGGGCGCGCCCGCAAGTCCAGCGCCGGATACGACCTCACCCATCTCTTCACCGGCTCGGAGGGCACCCTGGGAGTGGTCGTCGAAGTCACCCTGAGGGTGCAGCCGCTGCCGGAGGCGGTGGCCGCAGCGGTCTGCCCGATGCCGGACCTCAGGTCCGCGGTCCGCGCGGTGATCGAGACCATCCAGCTGGGGATCCAGGTGGCCCGGATCGAGCTGCTGGACGAGGTGATGGTGGGGGCCATCAACCGCTACCAGCAGATGGACAGCCCGGTCACCCCCACCCTGCTCCTGGAGTTCCAGGGGGCCCGGGACGCGGTGGCGGAGCAGGTGCGCGAGGTGGCGGATGTGGTGGGGGCCAAAGGTGGCCGGCTGGAGCTGATGCCCACCCCGGAGGCTAGGAGCCGGCTCTGGGAAGCGCGCCACCACGCGCTCTACGCCGCCAAGGCGCTCCGGCCCCACGCCAGGACCTGGTCCACCGACGTCTGCGTCCCGGTGTCGCGGCTGGCGGACTGCCTGCTGGAGACCAAGGCCGAGCTGGACCGCAGCCGGGTACTGGCCCCGATCGTGGGCCACGTCGGCGACGGCAACTTCCATCTGTCCTTCGTCCTGGAGGAGGGAAGGGAGGAGCAGTTCCAGGAGGCGGCCGCCGTCCATGCACGGATGGTCGAGCGGGCCCTCAGGATGGGCGGGACCTGCACCGGAGAGCACGGGGTGGGGATCGGCAAGACCTCGTTTCTGCGCCAGGAGCACCCCTCCGGGGTGGGGGTGATGCGCCAGCTCAAGGCCACCCTGGACCCCCTCGGGATCCTCAACCCGGGAAAGATGCTGGAGGTCGAGGAATGAGAGGAACCGCCCCGCCTCCCCCGAGGGCGGAGATCGCCCGCCTGCCAAGCTACGTCCCCGGCACCCCCGCGGCCCCACGCCCGGGGCGGCCGGGCTACAAGCTCAGCTCCAACGAGTCGCCGTTCGCCCTCCCCAGGCAGATGGTGGAAGCGATGGCCGCCGCCTGCGTGGAGGCCAACCGCTACCCTCCCTCGGGGCGGGAGCTGGCGCTGAGGCTGGCCACGCGGTACGGGCTCCCCACCGATGAGGTGGCGGTGGCCGGCGGGTCGCTGGAGCTGCTTCGCGACCTGCTCCTGGCCTACGGCGGACCCGGCGCCGAGGTGGTGTACGGTTGGCGCTCCTACGAGGCCTACCCGATCCTGGCGGGTAGCTGCGGCGCCCTGCCGGTTCCGGTTCCCCTCGTCGACCAGCGGATCGACCTTGCCGGGCTCGCCCGGGCGATCTCTCCCATCACCCGGGTCGTGCTGCTGGCGGACCCCAACAACCCGACCGGCACCGCCCTGGACCCGGAAGAGGTGGCGGCGTTCGCCCGCCAGCTCCCCGCCACCTGCCTTCTGGTCCTGGACCAAGCCTACTCCGAGTTCGGGGAACCCGAGGCGGCCGCCCGGGCGCTGGAGCTGCGCTCGGACCTGGGCAACCTGGTGGTCATGCGCACCTTCTCCAAGGCCTTCGCCCTGGCCGGGATGCGGGTGGGCTGGTGCACCGCCCACCCCGACGTGGTGGGGAGCCTGGAGGCGGTGGCCCTCCCCTTCACCCTGACCGCGCCCGCCCAGGCGGGGGCGATCGCGGCCCTGGACCTGGAGGGCGAGCTGCGCCTTCGGGCTCAGCGCCTCGTGAGTGAGCGCCAGCGGCTCACTGCCGGTCTGCGCCAGCTGGGGCTCGAGGTGCCCCCATCCCACGCCAACTTCGTCTGGCTGCCCCTCGGGGAGGGTTCCTCGGAATTCGCCGCCGTCTGCTCCCGGGCCGGGGTCAGCGTGCGCTGCTTCACCGGCGAGGGTGTCCGGGTCACAGTGGGGCTTCTGGAGGAGAACCAGGCGGTGCTGGAGGCGGCCGCCGCCTACGTCAAGGAGGCGGTCTCGGGCTGAGTTCCGGTAGCCGGTCCCGGCGGGAGCCCGGGGACGAAAGGGTCCCCGGCCAGGGCCGCCAGAGACCGCAGCGCCACCCCCTGGCCCCAGGGGGAGGGCTCCACTTCGAAGGACTCGTAGGTGGCCGGATCCCAGCTCGGCAGCGCGTCCGCGCTCACCCCCCGAAAGATCCCGTCTCGGTCGATGGCTTCCAGGAGCTGTTGCCGAGCCAGTTGGTAGAGGCCACCCTGGGCCGAGACGGTGGCCGCCGGGTGGTGGGCCGCCGCCAGCGCGAAGGCCGCTGCCGAGGTCTCCCGGGGCAGGTCCGGGCGCCCCAGAACCGGGCCCCAGCCCGAGGGGCCCGCCCCCTCGCGCAGGGCGGCCCACAGCTCCGCGCCCAGCGCCTCCAGCTCCGCGCCCCGTGCCTGACCTTCGGTCAGCGCCATCGTGTCAAGCACCCCGAGGAGCGCCCATCCCACCCCCCGGCTCCACGGCACCTGGTTGTTGCGATCCTCCCCCACGTCGTACCAGTGGGCGAAGCCGCCAGGGCAGCGGAGCCGCTCCAGCATCTGGACGGCCATCCGCCCCGCCAGCTGGATCAGATTGTCGTCCGAGCGCATCCGGCCGATGGCCCCCAGGGCCGGCGGAAGATGGTAGACGGCGTCGATGCAGAGGCCGAAGCGGAACCGGGGGAGGTGGGGCTCCAGCGCCGGGATCTCGCCTACGAGCCGGGGCAGCCCGTCGACCGCCTGGAGGAACCGGTCCGCGGCCGCGTCGGGCAGCTCCCCCTCCCCCACCAGGGACGCGATGGCCGCCCCCGGGCCCAGGGCGTCGTGGCAGCCGCGCGGCACCCGCTCCAGCCAGCCCCTCACCAGCTCAGCCGCCCGCGCCCTGGCGGCGGGGGCGGTCGCGCCCGCCGCCAGCAGGCCATCGACACAGATGGCGTCGCCCCAGTACCAGTGGCTCAGTGGCCAGCGGCAGGTGCGCATGGCCACACGCGAGCGCAGCTCGGCCAGGTCGCCCATCGCCCGGGAATCCTAGCAGGCGTCCCTCGGTCCAGCGCCATTGACTTTTGACTTTTTGCCCTTGACGGCGGCGGCCGGGCCGGTTACAGTTCGCACCCATGAGGTGAGCCGGGCCGACAGAGCCCGGACCCAGAGGTCGGCGGGAAGGGAGGACACGTGGGATGGCAGACACTCCGCGGCAGGGTGGGATCGGCCTGGAGCAGCGCTCGATCGACTTCATCCCGGAGTCGGAGCGCCACGGCCACCCCAACACCCTCTTCACCCTTTGGTTCGCCAGCAACGTGCAGATCACCGCCGTCGCCACCGGGGCGCTGGCCGTGGTCCTGGGGCTCAACCTGGTGTGGGCCATCATCACCATCCTGGTGGGCAACCTCGTGGGTGGGCTGTTCATGGCCTACCACTCCATCCAGGGCCCCAAGATGGGCGTCCCGCAGATGATCCAGAGCCGGGCGCAGTTCGGGATGTTCGGGTCTGCGCTCCCGGTGGTCGTCGTCCTCCTGATGTACTTGGGCTTCTTCGTGAGCGGCGGCATCCTGGGCGGTCAGGCGATCGCCTCTCTGCTGCACATCGGGGTGGGGCCCGCGGTTGTGATCTCGGACGTGTTGGTGTTGCTCATCACCTGGGTCGGTTATGACCTCTTCCACGCCTTCGACCGGGTGGTGTCGGTCCTTTCCTTCGCGATCTTCGCGGTGCTGTTCGTCAAGCTGCTCACGATCTTGCCGGCCCACGCCCCCAAGGCCAGCGTCACCTTTGGAACGATCCTCCTGGTCACCTCGATCTTCGCCGCCTGGCAGATCACCTGGGCGCCATACGTCTCCGACTACTCACGCTACCTGCCCAAGTCCACCAGCTCGGTCCGCACCTTCTGGTTCACCTACCTGGGGTCGGCGGTGGGCGCCTGCTTCATCATGATCGTGGGGCCCTCGGCGCCGTGGTCGCTGAGAGCCAGGTGGCCAGCAACGCACCCGCCTACTTCGCGGGCCTTTTCCCGCAGGCTCGCTGGCTCTTCCTGATCATCATCTTGCTGGGCGTCTTCGCCGCCAACCTGGAGAACCTGTACGGCGCCTTCCTGACCGCCTTCACCACCCTGTCTCCCAGCGGCAAACTCCTGGCGGGGGCCCGCGGGCGCCTCGTCGCCACCACCGTGGTGGCGGCGCTCGGGACGGTGATCGCCATCGCCGCCAGCTCCAACTTCCTCACCAACCTCTCGAACTTCGTCCTCTTCCTGCTCTACTTCCTCATCCCCTGGACGGCCATCAACCTCACCGACTACTACCTGGTCCGCCACGGCAAGTACGACATCCCGAGCCTCTTCGAGACCCGCGGAAGGTACGGCGCGGTTTCCTGGGCGGCCCTGGGCATCTACGTTCTCACCGTCCTGGTCGAGCTCCCCTTCATGAACTCAAGCTTCTTCGAGGGCCCGATCGCCAAGGCCATCGGTGGCGGCGACATCGCCTGGATCGTCGGGCTGATCCTGGCGTCCGGGCTCTACTACCTGTACTCGACCTCGGCCCGGCGGGCCGCTCCTCAGGAGGCCGACGTCGCCCGTGAGGCGGGAAGTGGGCTTTAGGGTGTTCCTCCAGAGGACCCAGGCCCCGGGGCCGACCACGGCGGCGAATTCACGCGCCCACCGAGATGGCGGCCGCTGACCCCGATCGGAGCTGAGGGTGGCCACGTTTTTGCTGGTCCATGGGCATT
The DNA here is from genome assembly GCA_021798435.1 of bacterium. Taxonomy (GTDB): domain Bacteria; phylum Chloroflexota; class Dormibacteria; order Aeolococcales; family Bog-877; genus JAJYXT01. The sequence goes on from JAJZGN010000023.1 coordinate 12,570, forward strand.
GGCACGGCCCCTGGTGCTGGGCGGACGTGGAGGGGTTGCTGACGGCCGCGGGCCATCAGGTGATCTCCCCGACCCTGCCCTGCGAGCTGCCCACGGCGGGGTGCGCCACCAACGCCGAGGCCGTGATCGAGGCCTCCCGCGGTGTGATCCCCGGGCCCCTGGTCCTGGTCGGCCATTCGGCGGGCGGGATGACCATCCCCCTGGTCGCCGACCAGCTGGGGGCGAGCCATCTGGTCTTCGTGGCCAGCCTCCTCCCGCAGACTGGGAAGACCATGGTTCAGCAGTTCGAGGCAGAGCCGATCATCGACCCGGAGTTCGGCTACGTTGACGACGGGGACGGCCTCTGCCACATTCCCGCCGGGGACGCCGGGCGCTACTTCTACCAGGACTGCGCTCCCGCCGCCGCAGATCGCGCCGCCGCTCTCCTGCGCCGGCAGACGCTCACGCCGCTCACCGAGGTCACCCCTCTGACGACCTGGCCGGCCCTGCCGATGACATATGTGGCCTGCCAGCTGGATCGCGTGATCCGGCCCAGCTGGCAGCTTGCGGCGCCGCGGGAGCGCCTGGGTGCCGCGGTGGTCCCGCTCGCCAGCGGGCACTCACCGATGCTGAGCCAACCGGAGGCCCTAACCGAGATCCTGCTCCGAGCGGCGCTGTGACGGCCCGGCGACCGGGCGGGGCGGCGCGTTCCTGGCCACCGCCGTCCGGCACCCATAGAGAGGGATTCCAGCCGAAGATGGCCGGCGCGGACCCCGTTATCGCGCTGGCTCCGGCCGCCCACCCAGCCCTGGTCGGCAGGCCTTACCTTTACGGACTTGCGGCAGGAGGAGAGCGGGGAGTGGGACCGGTGATCACCATGCTGGGGGATGAGGTGAATAAGACCATGCGCCCTTGGGGGGTCAGCGGGATCGCTCGGCTGCGTCAGGTGGGAGTCTCACCGGTCTCCCGGGGTGGAGAGTCGGCCTCGCTTGGGACCCCGACGTGAGCGCGGCAGCCACGGTCCGCATCGGGGACCAAGGGCTGGGCCGCCGGGACGTGGTGGAGGTGGCCCGCCACGGCGCTCTGGCGGAGATCACCCCGGAAGCCGAGGCGGCGATGCGCTCGGCCCGGCGGCTGGTGGAGGAGATAGGGGCCGGCGCAACCCCCGCCTACGGGATCTCCACGGGCTTCGGACTGCTCGCCAACACCAGCATCCCCGTGGACCAACGCTCCCGGCTCCAGCACGCCCTGATCCGCTCCCACGCCGCCGGTATGGGGCCGAAGGTCGAGGTCGAGGTGGTGCGGGCGATGATGCTGCTCCGGGCCCGCACCCTGTGCCTCGGGTACTCGGGCAGCCGCCCGGAGGTCGCCCACCAGCTGGTGGCGCTCCTCAACTCCGGGATCACCCCGATCGTGCCGGAGCACGGCTCCCTTGGCGCCAGCGGGGATCTGGCTCCGCTCGCCCACATGTCCCTCGTGCTGATCGGGGAGGGATGGGCCGAGCTGCCGGACGGCAGGGTGGTGGAGGGCGCCCGGGCCCTGGGGGAGGCGGGGCTCCAGGCCATCCAGCTCGAGGTCAAGGACGGGCTCAGCCTGATCAACGGGACCGACGGCATGCTGGGGATGCTGGTGCTGGCGATCGAGGATCTGGAGACCCTCCTGGCGACCGCAGACGTCTCGGCGGCGCTCAGCACCGAGGCCCTGCTGGGCACCGACGGCCCCTTCATCGCCGAGCTGCACCAGATCCGCCCCCATCCCGGGCAGATGGTGAGCGCCGGGAACCTGAGCCGACTCCTGAGTGGCTCCGAGATCCGTGCCTCCCATGCGCAGTCCCCTCATGCGGTCCAGGACGCCTACTCGATCCGCTGCGCCCCCCAGGTCGCGGGCGCCGCCCGGGACACCCTGGACTTCGCCCGGGGAGTCGCCGAGCGGGAGCTGCGCTCGGCAGTGGACAACCCGGTGGTCCTGAGGGACGGGCGAGTGGCGTCCACCGGCAACTTCCACGGGGAGCCGCTGGCCTTCGCGCTGGACTTCCTGGCCATCGCCGCCGCCGAGGTGGGGGCGATCGCGGAGCGGAGGGTCGACCGGCTCCTGGACCCGGCACGCTCCCAGGGGCTCCCCCCCTTCCTGGCGGTGGAGGCGGGGGTCAACTCGGGACTGATGATCGCCCAGTACACCGCGGCCGCCATGGTGGCTCAGAACCGGCGGCTGGCCCAGCCCGCCAGCGTGGACTCGCTGCCCACCTCCGGTATGCAGGAGGACCACGTCTCCATGGGCTGGGGGGCCGCTCGCAAACTGCGCCAGGTGGTGGACAACCTCTCCCGGATCCTCGCCGTGGAGCTGCTGGCCGCGGCCCGAGGACTGGAGCTGCGCCAGCCGCTGCGGCCCGGTCCGGCCGGACAGGCGGTCGGGGAGCTGGTCCGCGAGC
>JAJZGN010000024.1 GCA_021798435.1 bacterium
CGGCTAGTGGAACTATCCCAGCTGGCGGAGTTTGCTGAACAGGTGGCGCTGGTGGTCTGCAGCACCAGCAGTCAGGCCCGGGTTCTGACGGTCGCGGAGGTGGCGGCGCTGCGGGGCCCGGGCGGCTGCCTCCTGATCCTCGACCTCGCCGTGCCGCGGGACGTGGAGCCGGAGGCCGGGGAGCTCGAGGGAGTGGAACTCCTCGACCTCGACGACCTGGGCGAGGAGGTGGCCGCCAATCTGAGGGCTCGGGAGATGCACCGGCCGCAGGCGGAGCACGCGGTGGGGAGGGCGGTGGAGGCGGTCTCCGAGGAGCTCGCGGGGCGGGAGGCCGCCCCCACCATCGCGAGGCTGGTGGATCGGGCCGAGGTGGTCAGGCGCGGCGAATTGCGCCGTGCCATGGCGAGGATGCCCCAGCTCGGGGATGCCGAGCGCCAGCAGCTGGAGCGCCTCACCCAGGCCATAGCCGCCAAGCTGATCCACCCCCCCATCGCCTTCCTGCGGGAGAACGCCGACGACCCCGCGCGCCGGCGGATTGTGGAGGAGGTCTTCGACCTCTCGCCGGTGGACGACGGCGGCCCCCCTTGATCGTGCTGGGCACCAGGGGAAGCCAACTGGCCCTGGTGCAGGCCCATCTGGTGGTGGCCGCCCTGCGCCGCCTCCCCTCAGCTCCCGAGGCCGTGGTGCGCGTGGTCCAGAGCGACGGGGACCTGAGCCCAGACGCCAGCCTGACGGATCCGCAGGTGGACGGCTGGTTCACCTCCCGGCTGCAGCAGGAGCTCGCCGCCGGCTCGATCGACGCCGCGGTGCACAGCGCCAAGGACCTGCCCACCGCGACCCCTGCGGGTCTCACAGTTGCGGCCTACCTGGAGCGCGCGGATTTCCGTGACGTAGTGATCACCCGGGCCGGCGTCCCCTGGCTCCAGCTGCGCCCGGGGTGCCGCCTCGGGACCTCCTCGCCCCGTCGGACGGTCCAGCTGCGGGCGGTGCGACCCGACCTCAACTTCCCGAAGATCCGGGGCAACGTTCCCACCCGTCTCGGCCTGGTCGACCAGGGAGAGATGGATGGGGTGGTGGTCGCCGCGGCCGGCCTCCTCCGGCTGGGGCTGCTTGGCCGGGCCCAGCCCCTAGATCCCCATCGCGAGTGCACCCCGGCCGCCGGACAGGGCGCGATCGCGTTGGAGGCGCGGGCTGACAGCTGCTGGCTCCATGTGTTGGCTGCCCTCGACCACCCACCCACCCGACTCGCCGTGGAGGCCGAGCGGCGCCTTCTGGGGCGGATGGGGGGAGGCTGCCAGCTGGCGCTGGGGGCGCTCGCCGAGCCCATCCCGGCCGGCGGGTGGCTGGTCTCGGCCGCCTACTCGGCCGACGGCGCCGGCCTGCGTAGGGAGGCCGCCGTCGTCCCCGACCTCCTGGCCGCGGATGCCCTCGGCGAGCTGGTGGGAAGGCTGGGCGGCCCGGGGTGAGCCGCCTCAGCGGGGCCCGGGTCCTAGTTACCCGCCCGGAGCCGGAGGGGGGCGGCCTGGGCGCGTTGCTCCGGGCGGCCGGCGCCGAGCCGATCGCTCTCCCGGTCATCAGCCTCCTCCCGCTTCTCGGCGGAGCTGGGATGGAGGAATTGCGGGCCGGGGTGCGCTCGGGGCGCTACGACTTCATCGCCTTCACCAGCGCCAACGCGGTGCGGCTTCTGGGGGCGGAGTGCCCCGCCGGCTCGGGGACTGAGCTGTTCGCGATCGGGCCGGGGACCGCGGCTGCGGCCCGGGAGCTGGGCTGGACTCCGAGGCCCCTGCCCCAGGAGTACCTGGCGGAGTCCTTGGCGGAGGCGATGGTAGCTTCGGGTGTCCGCGGCCGCCGGGTTCTCCTACCCCGGGCCGAAGGGGCCCGGGACGTGCTCCCGAGGGCCCTCCAGGGCGCCGGGGCCGAGGTGACGGAGGTCGCGCTCTACCGTGCCGCGGCCGCCCGAGCCTCGGCCCCCCGGCTTCGCCGGTTGCTCATCGAAGCTCCCCCGGACTGGGTGACCTTCACCAGCTCCAGCACCGTCCGGGGCTACGCCGAGCTGGCTGAGGGGCGGGGGCTACCTCCCGCCTCGCTGGTGGCCTGTATCGGCCCGGTCACCGCCAAAACGGCGGAGGCACTCGGCCCGGGGCCCGATGTGGTGGCCCGGGTCCACTCGCTGCCGGGCCTGGTGGCGGCGATGGAGGAGAGCCCAGTCAACGACAATAGCGGCTGAGATGTCCTTTCCAGACGACCGCCCTCGCCGACTTCGCCGCACCCCGGCCCTGCGCCGGCTGGTGCGTGAGACGCACCTGAGGGCTGACCAGCTGCTGCTTCCCTGCTTCGTGGCTGAGGGGTTGCAGGGGCGGAGGGCGATCTCCACGATGCCTGGCGTCTACCAGGAGACATGGGACAGCCTCATGGCCCTCGCCACCGAGGCCGTCGAGGTCGGGCTGGCCGGTCTGGTCCTGTTTGGAGTACCGGAGCGCAAGGACGATGTGGGGTCCTCGGCCTGGGATGACCAGGGCGTCGTCCAGGTGGCGCTCCGGCGGCTGCGGTCCGAGTTCGGGGACCGGCTGCTGCTGGTGGCGGACAACTGTCTGGACGAGTACACAGTTCATGGCCACTGCGGCGTCCTGAATGGTGACGGAGAGGTCGACAACGATCGCACCCTTGAGCTCTACCAGCGAGTTGCCCTGAGCCAGGCGGCAGCCGGGGCCGACGTCATCGCCCCCTCGGGGATGATGGATGGCCAGGTAGGAGCGATCCGGGAGGCGCTGGACTCCTCAGGGCAGGCCTCGGTGCTGATCCTGGCCTACGCCGCCAAGTTCGCCTCATGCTTCTACGGCCCCTTCCGCGAGGCCGCAGACTGTGCCCCCCAGTTCGGAGATCGGCGGGGCTACCAGATGGATCCCGCCAACCGCCGGGAGGCGGTGCGGGAGCTTGAGCTGGATCTGCTGGAAGGGGCCGACATCCTCATGGTCAAGCCCGGCCTGAGCTACCTGGACCTGGTCCGGGAGGCCAGGGACCATTTCGACGCCCCGCTGGCGTGCTTCTCGGTTTCCGGGGAGTACGCCATGTTGCACGCGGCGGCCGCCATAGGTGCCCTCGACCTCCGCCAGGCGGTCATGGAGTCGCACCTCTCCATGCGCCGGGCAGGTGCGGACGTGATCTTGACCTACTTCGCCCGTGAGATCAGCCGTTGGCTCAGGGAGGACGGGTGATGCCCCCCCAGCTCCGCCGTCCCCTGGCCTTCGCGCTCGCCGCGGCGGTCGTGGTCGCCTTGGGCGCGGTCGCCTTCTTCGTCAATGTCGGAGCCCACAGGGAGGTCACCCCGGTGTCCACAGCAGATTGCCAGCAGGCCCAGTTCGGTTCCCCTCTGGAGCCCCTCGGCCAGCCCTCGAACCCGCGCCAATACCCCGCGGCCCCGCCGATGACCATCGACGTCCACCGGCTCTACGAGGCCACGATCACCGTCCCCGAGGGGGAGATCGTCGTCTGCCTGGTCCCCAGCTGGTCGCCGCTGACCGTGAACGTGTTCGTCACCCTGGCGCGCAACCACTTCTTCGACGGGCTCAAGTGGGCCCGGGATCCGAGCACCGCCCCCGGCGGCCCGGTAATCCAGGGCGGCAGTCCCCACGACAACCTCGCCGGGGGGCCGGGGTTCCAGTTCCGCAGCGAACCGGTTGACTCCCCGATGTACAGCAAGGGCGCCTACCAGCCCGGCGCCGTGGCGATGGCCAACGCGGGGGCCAATACCAACGGCAGCCAGTTCTTCATCACCCTGTCGCCCTTCACCCTTCCCCCCAGCTACAACCTGTTCGGGGAAGTCGTTTCGGGGCTCAAGGTCGCCCAGAGGGTCCGCCGGGGCGACCCGATGCGGATCAGCGTCCGGGAGCAGCTGCCCTGAGCGCTGGGGGATTGCGGCTGGACCGCTCCCTCGGGGCCATGGAGCGGGCCCAGCGGGTGATGCCCGGAGGGGTGAACAGCCCGGTACGCTCGTTTCGAGGGGTGGGGGGCTCCCCTCCCTTCTTCGCCTCCGCCAGTGGCCCCTACCTCGTGGATCTGGACGGCAACCGCTACCTGGACATGGTCCTCGCCTACGGGCCCCTCATCCTGGGGCACCTCCCTCGCGCGGTCGTGGAGGCGCTGCGCGGCCAGCTCTCCCGGGCGGAGGCGCTGGGCGGACCCTCCGAACTCGAGGTGGAACTCGCCGAGGAGGTGGCCCAGCGCATGCCGGCCGTGGAGATGCTCCGGCTCACCAGCAGCGGCACCGAGGCGGCCATGGGAGCCGTGCGTCTGGCCCGGGCGGCGACGGGTCGCGACCTGATCCTGAAATTCGACGGCTGCTACCACGGCCACGCGGACTCCCTGCTCGCCGCGGCCGGATCGGGCGTGGCGACCCTCGCCATCCCCGGCTCCCCGGGGGTGCCACCAGGAACGGTGGCTGACACCCTGGTCGCCTCCTTCAACGACCTGGAAGGGGTGGCCGAGCTGTTCAGGGAACACGGGGACCGGGTGGCGGCGGTGATCGTGGAGCCGGTGGCCGGCAACATGGGGGTGGTGCCTCCTGAGCCAGGATTCCTGGAGGGACTGCGCGACCTCACCAGCGGGCATGGCGCCCTGCTCATCCTCGACGAGGTCATGACCGGATTCCGGGTGGCCCGCGGCGGCGCCCAGGAGCGCTACCGCGTCACCCCTGACCTCACCTGTCTCGGTAAGGTGATGGGAGGGGGACTGCCGGTGGGGGCCTTCGGCGGCCGAGCGGCCCTGATGGGCCAGCTGGCCCCGGCCGGGCCCGTCTATCAAGCCGGCACCCTGAGCGGCAACCCGCTCGCCGTGACCGCGGGGCTGGCCACCTTGCGCCAGCTGCACTCCCAGCTCCCCTACCAGCGCCTGGAGGAGATGGGCGCCCGGCTGGAGGAGGGGATTTTGGCTGCGGCCCGGCGGCTCGGCGTGCCCCTGCGGGTCAACCGGGTGGGGTCCATGCTGACCTTCTTCTTCTCCGAGCTGCCGGTCCGCGACTACGCCTCCGCCCGCGCCAGCGACCTGAACCGGTTCTCTGCAGTGCACCGGGGACTGCTGGAGCGGGGAGTGTTCTGGCCGCCATCCCAGTTCGAGGCCGGCTTCCTCTCCCTCGCCCACACCGACCAGGACCTGGAGCATCTCCTCGAGGCCTTCTCGGCGGCGCTCTCGGCCGCGGCCTGACCTCCGGGCCCGCGGGCCGGCTCGGAGGGGGGCCAATTCGGCCGGTGCTATACTCCGGGCGCCGTCGCCGGAGTTCCCCGATAGGAGCTAGTCGAGTTGGTAGACCACTGGCCGCTGATCCTGCTGGTGCTGTTGGTCGCGCTGGTCATCTTCGGCCCCAAGCGGCTCCCCGAGCTGGGGCAGTCCCTGGGCCGGGCCATCAACGAGTTCCGCCATGCCTCCCAATCGGCGCTGGGGGATCCGCCCTCGAGCCCGCCGCAGCCCGGCTCCCAGGACGGCCCGTCCAGCCCCCCGCCTCCCGTGGGAGCGGCTCCAGGGCCCACCGACCGGGCCAACTGAGCGAGTCCTAGCTGGTGGCGGTGCGCCGGCTGAGCGGCTGGCGCAGCGGGCCGGCGCTCGGGGAACCGATTCCAGGCGACGGTCGGCAGCTCACCCTGGTGGAGCACCTGGAGGAGCTGCGCCGGGCCATCATCATCTCCCTCATCGCCTGGGGGCTGGCGACCGCCCTGGCCTTCACCTTCAACCAGCCCCTGATCGCCATCCTGGAGCGACCCCTCCGGCTGGCCCTCCTGCGCACCCACTCACCGTTCGGCCAGAAGGTGGTGGTCACGAGCCCCATCCAGGGGCTCGCCATCCCCTTCGAGGTGGCGGCAGTGGCGGGGGTGATCCTGGCCCTGCCGGTCATCGTCTGGCAGCTCTGGCGGTTCGTGGCCCCGGGGCTGAGGGAACGGGAGCGGCAGCTGGCCTTCCCCTTCGTGTTCGGGACCCTTGTCTTCTTCGCCCTGGGCGCGGTCTTCGCCTACTTCGTCCTTCCCATCGGCCTTTCGTTCCTGGCCACCTTCCTCGGCGGCAACGCCATCTACCTGCCCGACCTCTCCGCCTACCTCTCCTTCCTGTCCCTGGTGGTGCTGGTCTTCGGGGTTACCTTCGAGCTGCCCGTCGCCCTCAGCCTCCTCGCCGCGGTGGGGCTTCTGGGCAGCCAGCGACTCTCCAGATGGCGGAAGGCAGCCTACTTCGTCATCATCCTGGTGGCTCTGGTGGTAACTCCGGGCGCCGACCCCTTCACTCCGACCTTCCTCTCGGTGGCCCTGATCCTCCTCTACGAGGGGAGCATCCTCTTCATCCGGGGGTTCCTACACCGCTGATGGCCCGCCATGACGGCCGCCTCCCTGACCAGCTCCGTCCGCTCACCATCCAGACCGCGCTCGGCGGGTGGGCGGAGGGCGAGGCGCTGATCACCCTCGGCTCCACCCGGGTGCTCTGCACCGCCACCCTGGAGGAGCGGGTGCCGCCCCATCGCCGGGGGAGCAGGTCGGGCTGGGTGACGGCGGAGTACGCCATGCTGCCCAGGGCCACCCCCGAGCGGACGCCCCGGGAGCGCAACCGGGTCGACGGACGCTCCCAGGAGATCCAGCGCCTCGTGGCGCGCAGCCTGCGCGCCGCCGTGGACCTGCGGCTGCTCGGGGAGAGGACTGTGATCGTGGACTGCGATGTGCTCCAGGCGGACGGCGGCACCCGCACCGCCGCCATCTCCGGGGGCTGGGTGGCGCTCCAGCTGGCCTGCCGCCGGCTCCGGGCCGCGGGGATGGTGGCCCAGGACCCGGTCCGGCGCCAGGTGGCCGCGGTCAGCGTGGGGGTGGTCGACGGGGAGCCGGTCCTTGACCTCGACTATCCAGAGGACAGCCGGGCGGACACTGACATGAATCTGGTGATGAACTCCGACCTGCAACTGGTCGAGGTGCAGGGCACCGCGGAGGGCGCTGCACTCGACCCCGGTCTGCTGCCGCGGCTGCTGGCCCTCGGACAGGTCGGGGTGGGCGCCATCCTGGCGGCGCAGCGGGAGGTCGTGGGAGACGATTGAGATGAGGCTGGCGACCGTGGTGGTGGCCAGCCGCAACCCCGGCAAAGTGGCGGAGTTCCGCCGTCTCCTCGCGCCCGCTGGCTGGCGGCTGCTCTCCCTGGAGCAGGCACCTCAGGGAAGCGCCACGAGTTGGGAGGAGGATGAGGAGACCTACCTCGGCAACGCGATGGTAAAGGCGGTGGCCGCCGCCACCTCAACTCGGCTGGCCTCGCTCGGTGACGACAGCGGCGTTGAGGTGAAGGCGCTGGGCGGCTGGCCGGGGCTGCGCACCGCCCGCTGGCTGGGCGAGGGCGCGACCGCGCCGCAGCTTCGCGAGGGGATGCAGCGACGGGTGGCCGATCTCCCGGAGGATCGGCGCCAGGCGGCCTTCGTGTGCGCCCTGGCGCTGGCGGTCCCGAAGGCCGAAGGTGGCCTTGAGACTCTGACCGCCGAGGCACGGGTGGAGGGGTTGCTGCTCCCCCGGCCCCGGGGCCTAGCCGGCTTCGGGTACGACCCCATCTTCATCCCAAGCGGCGAGACCCGGACCATGGCGGAGCTGGACCCGGCGGAGAAGGACTTCCACAGCCACAGGGGGCGGGCGGTTCGCGAACTGCTCCGGGCCCTCGAGGCAACTACTCCCTGAGGGGTTGCCGGCGGGCGCCGGTATGATCTCGCCTGCGGGGCGTGGCCCAGTGGTAGGGTGCCTGCTTTGGGAGCAGGAGATCGGCGGTTCGAGTCCGCCCGCCCCGACCACCGCGTGGCCGGGCGCTCCGGGAGCGGTGCCTGGGCTCTCAGCGAACTCCGGCGAAGAGGTCCGATTCCGGAAGGTCGGCCCCGGTCCGGTCCCCCGCCCGGACAAAGTACTCGCGGGCAAGGAACTCTCGCACCAGCTCGGGCGGGAACCGAAGCAGGAAGCCGTTGTCGGCCTGGCTGGCGTGCGCCCTCAGCGCGGCCAGCTTGGCCTCGACCTGGACCGACACATCGACCACGGTGGTCACCAGCGCGTCGTCGACACCAAAGGGCGGATTGTCGGGATCCATGGAGTCCTCAAAATCCTCCATGCTCACCCCCAACTCCCGCATCTGTCGGGCAGCCGCCGCCACCGCCGATCGTGGGATGGCGGTGTGGTAGACCTTCTCCGGGATACCGGTGGCAGCGGCCGCCGCCACCGCCAGCTGGTGCGTTCGAATGTGGTCCGGGTGCCCGTATCCGCCCGACTCGTCGTAGGTCACCAGCACCTGGGGCCGCTCCTCGCGGATCAGGTCCGCCAGCCGTCCGACCTCCTCGTCGAGAGACGCACCGGTGAGTGATCCCGGTCGGCCGTTCTGGGCCCAGCCCACCATCCCTGAGTCCAGGTAGCCCAGCATCTCCAGCCGGGAGACCTGGAGGATCCGGCACGACTCCAGCAGCTCCTCGCGGCGGACCGCTCGCACCTGGCTCTCGTCGTGGCCCGGGCTGTTGGGCTTGATCCCGGCCGGGGCGTCGCCGAGCTCCCCATTGGTGCAGGTGACCAGCACCGTGCGCAGCCCCTCTTGGGCGCATCGCAGAAGGACACCTCCCGTGGAGAGGACCTCGTCGTCCGGGTGGGCGTGGACCGCCATCAGGGTGAGTTGCCGCTTGGCCATGGCCTCCAGTTTGCCGGGTGGCGACCGGGGAGCGCCGGACGGAGAGGGGGCTAGGTTCAGGCCTGGCGCCAGCGCAGCCGGGCCCCGACCCGATCAACGACAGCCTCGAGCAGCGCTCGGGCCGCCTCCCCCTGGACCATTACCCCGAGCAGCAGCAGGCCGAGGCCGCTGGCAGCGGCGATCCCCAACCGCTGCTCCCCCGCGAGGGCGGCCGCCAGCAGCGCGAACGCGGGCTCGGTCGCCATGATGACCGCCGCCGCCTCCGTGGTGAGGTGCTTCTGGGCGGCAGCCTGGACCGCGAAGCCGAAGGCCGAAGCCCCGAGGGCGGAGAAGAGCACCGCCGCCGCCACCCCCGCCGAGGGCACGGGGAGCCCGCCCGCCAAGGGAAGCGCGGCCAGGAGAGTCACCGCCACCAGCAGCAGCTGGGCACCCCCGAGCGCCGTCGCGGACAACGTCTCGCCCAGCTGTCCCACGAGCACGACCTGAAGGGCGAAGGCGGCCGCGGAGACAATCTCCAGGGCGATCCCCAAGATGGCATCACCCGTCCCGACCGAGTTCGCGGGAGCCGCGTGGCAGATCACGATGGTGCCCACGATGGCCAGCAGCGAGCTCATCACCACTCGCCGATCCGGAGCCCTGCCGGTCATGCCCCACTCCCAGGCCGGCGCCAGTACGACGACCAGGCTGGTCAGCGTGGCGGCGACACCGGCGGGCGCCCCGAGGGCCAACCCCAGGGTCTGGGTGACGTAGCCGACGGTGAGGGCGGCCCCGACCCCGACCAGGCTCCGCCGGGGCACCCGCTCCCAGCGGGGGCGGCTGTTCGGCCGAAGGTAGGCCAGGACCATCAACGCCAGCCCCCCGATGAGCATGCGCAGGAAGAGAAAGCCCACCACCGGGTAGGCGCCGACCGCGGCGCGCACCACGACGAAGCTGCCACCCCATAGCGCCACCACCAGCAGCAGGGCGGCTCCCGCCGCCTGACCCCGGCTCGGACGAGCGACGGCTATCCTTCGATGGTTGTCGCTCAGGTCCAAAATCTGATTCAATCGCATGACCAGAACCTACCCTAAGCTAGGAGGTCGGCGCAAATGGACCGAAGAAAATTCGAGAGGGAGTCTTTAGTCTCAGATCTGGACGAAAGTGATTCGAAGATCCTGCGCGCACTCCAGGCCAATGCCCGCACCACCCTGGCCGAGGTGGGGCGCTCGGCGGGGCTGGCCCCCTCCTCGGTGCACGAGCGGCTCCGGCGGCTGCAGCGCGATGGGGTGATCAAGGGGTGGACCTTGGAGCTTGATCCGGTCGCGCTGGGTCGGCCGGTGACCGCCTTCGTGGGGGTGGAGGCGGACGTGACGGGGGGAACGCTTGCCGGCCGGCTGCGTCAGCGCCCCGAGATCGACGAGTGCCACGACATCGCCGGGGACCTCTCCTTCTTCCTCAAGGTGCGCACCCAGGACACCGAGGGGCTTCTGGACCTGGTCGACTGGATCCGAGAGCTTCCCGGCGTGCGTCAGACCAGGACGACGGTGGTCCTCAAGACCGAGTTCGAGCGCCAGGTTTGGTTGGGACCCGTGCCGGCCCCGGCACCGCGGTAGCGGCTCAGCCTCCGGTGAAGTGCGGAGGCCGGTGCTGACGGAAGGCGGCCAGACCTTCCCGGAAGTCCTCCGTCTCGGACGCCTCCTGCTGGAACTGAGCCTCGCGTTCCAGCTGATCCTCGAGGCTGGAGTCGAGGGCGTCGTAGATGAGCCGCTTGGTCATCCCGAGGGCCGACGTGGCGCCCTGGGCGAGCTGCTGGGCGAGCTCCTCGGTCCGCTCCCGGAAGGCCGCCCCGGGAAACACGGCCGAAACCAATCCCTCCGCCAGGGCCTCGTCGGCGGTGAGGCGGCGTCCCGTGAGGGCGAGGTGGAGGGCTCGGCCCGGGCCGAGAAGGCGGGGCAGGAAGTAGGTCGCGCCTGAATCCGGGATCAGCCCTACCTGGGCGAAGCCGCAGCTTAACCAGGCGGCGTCCGAGCAAATCCGGAGGTCTGCGGCCAGGGCGAGCGAGAGGCCCGCGCCAGTGGCCAGCCCGTTGACCGCAGCCAGCACAGGAACCCGGAGCGCCCGGAGCCCGAGGACCAGAGGTGTGTACCTCTCCCGGATCAGCTGGGCTATGTCCTCTGGCAGAGCCTCCTCGGCCTCCTTGCCGAGGTCCTGACCGGCGCAGAAGGCGCGTCCGGCGCCGGTGATCACCAGGCAGCGGCACCCGGGGTCGTGTCCCACCGCCTCGACCGCCGAGATGAGAGCCAGGGACAGCTCCCGGTCGAGGGAGTTGAGCCTCTCCGGCCGGTCAAGAGTCAGGGTGGTGACGGCGCCGGCCGACTCCACCCTGAGGCCCGTTGGCCGTCGTTCCGCCATGTCCACCTCGGAGTCCGCTGACATTCGGACATTGTCGCGGTCCCGGCTCTCGGCGGGGGGAGCTGCGAAGATGGGTGCGTGGCTCTGGGATCACCCGAGGAGGAGGCGCTTCGCCTGCTTTCTTTTCTCGCCTCCGCCCCCACCCCGTACCACGCGGCTCGCCTGGCCTCCCAGCAGCTGGTGGCGGCGGGCTTCTCGGAAATTGGAGAGGAGGGCTGGGAGGACCCGCGGGGGGCCCACTTCGTCATCTCCGGGGGCAGCCTGTTCGCCTTTCTCGTGCCCCCGGCGAGCGGACCCAGGGATGGCCTGACCCTAGTCGCAGCGCACACCGACAGCCCCGGGCTGCGGCTCCGCCCCCTTCCTGATCTCGGCCGCGCCGGGTACCGGCAGCTCGCCGTCGAGGTGTACGGCAGACCTCTTCTCAACTCCTGGCTGGACCGCGATCTGGGTCTGGCCGGTCGGGCGGCGGTCAGGATCGGCGGCCGGGTGGAGGAGCGCCTCTTCAACTGGGCGGAGCCGGTGGCCAGAGTCCCGCAGCTGGCGGTCCACCTCGACCCCGGGGTGAACGAGCGAGGTCTGGTGCTCAATCCCCAGACCCAGCTGGCGCCGACCTGGGGCCTGGGCGAGGGAGGCCGGATCCACTCGAGAGTGGCGGCCATCGTGGGGGTGGAGGGGGAGGAGCTCCTGGCTCTGGACGCCATGCTCTGGCCCTTGGAGCCGCCCGCGCTCGCCGGCGCTGATCGGGAGTTCGTGAGCTCCGCGCGTCTCGACAACCTGCTGTCCTGCTACTGCGCCACCCGCGCTCTCGCCGAGCTCGCCGTGGGCGGGAGTGCGGCCCGGCCGGTCGTGGTGGCGCTGTTCGACCACGAGGAGGTGGGCAGCCTCAGCTCCACCGGCGCGGCGGGCGGGGCGCTCCCCCGTCTGCTCGAGCGACTGAACCTGGGCTTGGGCGGGGGGAGGGAGGAGCATCTCCACTGCCTTGCCGATTCCCGCCTTCTCTCGGTCGATGTGACTCATGCCGCCAACCCCAACTATCTGGAGCGGTACGAGCCCTCCCACCTCTGCCTCCCCAACGGGGGACCAGCGATCAAGGTGAACTCGCAGCAGCGCTATGCCACCACGGCCCCCGGTGCGGGCTGGTTCGTCGCCACGTGCCGGGACATGGGCATCCCCGTGCAGTGGTTCTCCAGCCGGGGGGACCTGCCCTGCGGGTCCACCGTCGGGCCGATCCTCGCCGGGCAGCTGGCGGTGGAGACCATCGACCTGGGACTCCCCGTCCTCGCCATGCACTCGGCCCGCGAGCTCGGCGGCGCTCAGGATCCTCACCACCTGATCCGTGCCCTTCTGGCGGTGGTCGGCGCCTGACCTCTCAGGCGCCCTGGACCATTACCACGCCGTCTTCGGTGCCGACGTAGGCGTCCGAACCAACCAGGGTGGGGCTGGTGAAGTGGGGCACCGGGCCGATCTGGGTCAGGGCCAGGACCCGGCCCGAGGTCTGCGCCAGGGCCAAGAGAACTCCGGTGTTGGTGTCGACGCTGAACACCGCTCCTCCCCCGAGGACCGGCGGGCCGTTGGCCCCGCTGTTCGTGGACCAGAGGACCGAGAAGTTTCCGTCGGCCGTGACCGCCACAGCCTGGACGCCATCGGCGCAGGGGAGGTACACGACGTCTTGCGCGACGGCTGTCCCCCCGAATGCCATCTGACCTCGGCAGGTGGTCCCGCTTGCCACCTGACCACCCACACCCCCAAGGTTCGACTGCCGCAGGACGTAGCCAACCCCGCTCTTGCCGGCGATGAAGATGTACCCGTCGCGCAGGAGGGTGGGGGAGACCGACCCCAGATCCAGATCATGGGTGTTGTCATAGGCCCAGCGGGCCGGGGCGAAGGCTGAAAGCAGACCGAGGGTCGGCGAGAGCTCCAGGACCGAGTCGGTGTGGTCCCAGGCGCCTGAGAAGGCCGCTCCGTTGCCAGTGGCGACCAGGAGGGTGCCGTCGGGCTCCACCACGGGCCCCGCGCTGGCCCACACGGCGCCCTCGCGCGCGGTGGGCACGACGTAGGTCAGGGTGGCCCCGTTGCCCCCCGTCGGGACGGCCTCCACCGCCCCACGGTACTGGGCGCAGTCGCCATCCAGCCCGCCGAACCCGACGTAGACGTAGCCGTTGGCGATGGCCAGCGCGGGCCGCTGCTGGACCGCCGCCGGGTCCTCGGAGGGGATCTGAATGTCCACCCGCCGGGACCAGCGCACGGCCCCGCTGAAGGGGTCCAGGGCGTACAGGACGTGGCGGAATCCGGCCTCCTCGGCCACGGCGAATACGGTCTCGGTCAGCGGATCATAGGCGAGGGTGCCGGTGATCCCCAGGGGCTGGATGTCCCCACAGGGAAGCCCTCCCTCGACAGGAGTGCCCAGGTGGGTGCTCCAAAGGATCGACCCGGCGGTGGGGGAGAGGGCGTACACAGTGTCGTTCTCGGTCGCCGCTAGGATCTCTCCGGCCACCGCCAGCGGCTGCCCGTACACGGCGCCGTCCAACTTCACCCGCCATCCCAAAGTGAAGGATGTCGGGCCCGGTGTGCTCTCCGAGAGTCCCGTCCGGCCCGAGTTCTGGTGGTACACCGGCCAGCTTGCCGTGATCAGCGGGCTGGCCAGTGGAGACGGGGCCGGCGATGGGGCTCCCGTGCGCCGGGCTGACGGGCTGGGCCGGGGGTGACTCGCGGCACCTCCGCATGCGGTCACGGCCAGCGCCATGGCCAAGGCGGTGGCGCAGTCCTTGGGCCGACGCCAGCGCTGGGGGATGCCCGGAAAGCACCGCTCTCCCATCGGCGGAGTGTAGGCGCGTCGGCCCCAGGGAAGGGGCGAGGGACGCGTCGGCAGGTACAATGAGGCAGGGTCTGGGCGACTTAGCCAAGTGGTAAGGCAGCGGTCTGCAAAACCGCGATCCCGGGTTCGATTCCCGGAGTCGCCTCCAGCCGATTGAGATCAAAGTGGCCCCCAAACCCTGTCTTATTGAGTTGCTCGCGCGGGATTGACGGCATCACTGACGGCAAGAGGGTCCAGGCTGCGGCGATGCCCACGCCGGTTCTTAGGGGCCAGGTCCCGGGGGCCCGAGTGCTAGCTTGTCGCGGCGGCGCTGTGTTGGGCACCCCTGCGAATCAGGATGCGCGCGTCGTTGGGGGACAGCATGGGGCTGTGTCAAGGCCGACCGGAGGCCGCCCGCAGGGCTTGGCCTTGACACGTGCTACCGAGCACAGAATTGGCGGGGGTCCACGCCCGGGGACCCTCGGTGGTCCCTTCAGTCGTTCGGTCGTCCGCGTCTCCGATGCTGCTCTTCAATGTCGCCCACATGCTGAAAGAGCGCGGCGGGTAACAGCGCTGCCACGCGAGCCGATGTCAGGTGGGCCGCCGATCAATGGCGGGGTTGAGGGTGTCGCCGTGGATGTCCAGCCTGTCCTCGACGCCGATGAGGAGAGCCTCCAGAGATTGGTCGTCGAGCACGCGGTGAGCACCATCCTCGCTGAGGCCGACAAGAGTTGAGTCAAAGTCAACCTCAGTAGCGCAGCAGAAGGCGTGATCCTCCGGCCAGACGAGGCTCGGCGCGAGGACGGTGGGGAAGCGTGGCAGGTCGTCCAGCGCACCGTGGGCGAGTAGGTAGGCGCGGCCCGGCAACGTGAATCTTGGCCTGTTCTCGACCATTTGATGGACCGGCTCAAGGGAGACCTGCCGTCGCTGGCGACCGGGTTGGGGATCGTCAACGTAGGCGAAGCCTCCAGAGCCTCCACGGGAGAGCTCTCCCCATCCCTCCCAAATGCCGTAGAAGACTGAGCCTGGGGTGCTGGTCTCGCCACCAAGGTTCTTCGACAGGGCCCGACGAACCCAAGGGGGAGT
>JAJZGN010000214.1 GCA_021798435.1 bacterium
AGGCGGAGCGTGCGGCCCAACTCGCGGCCGGCCGCTCTGAGTACGACATAGCGCCCTTCAGCCGACCCGGCTTCTCGCCTGCCGAGGTGGCTGCGGTGCAGAAGCTCCCCGCGGTCTCGGATGTCGGCCTCCTGACCAGCAAGGCGGATCTGGCCCGGCTGCCGGGCGGGGGCTTCCAGCAGGTGGTGCTGGTGCTGGTCTACCCGCAGGGAGTGGCCCTGAGGCCGCTACCCCTGCTTCGGGGCCGCCGGCCGGGCTCCGGGCCCGTGGTCGCGGTCAGCCAGTCGCTGAGCCCGGGGTTCTCCGCCTCCACCGGCCAGGGGGCGCCCGGCGCGGTGGGGATCGGCGGTTCGATCGGCCTCACCGAATCGAGGGGCGTGGGGGCTTTCCGGGTGGTGGGGGTGGTGCCCGACTCCGGCCCCGGGGCGCCCTTCACCGGTGACGCCGTCTATGTGACTTCAGCCACCGCTCTGCGCCTCTTCGCCTCCGGGCTCGGGGTCCAGGAGATCTCCGTTCGGCTCCGCCCCGGAGCCACCCTGGGCGTCCTCGACCGGGAGCTGCCCGCCGCCCTCCACCAGGACTTCACGGTGAGCGCGGCCCACCCGGCGGGCCAGGACCCGGTCTCTGAGCTCGCCCCGGTCCTGGACGCGGTGACCGCCCTCAGCCTGCTCCTGGCCGTGGCCCTGGTTGGCGCCACCCTCTCGTCCGTCGTCCTGGAGCGCCGCCGGGAGATCGGGCTGGTGCGGCTGGCCGGGGCCAGCCGCACCCTGGTCTTTCGCAGCTTCATCCGTGAGGCCCTGGCGGTGGGGCTTCTGGGCGGGGTCCTCGGCGCCGCGGCCGGATATGTGCTCGCCGCGGTCCTGGTCGCGATCTCCGGTGCCATCTCCTCCACTCCCGCGGTGGGGATCAGCCTCCAGTGGGAGTGGACCCTGGGAAGCGTGTTGCTGACCATGGCGCTGGCGCTCGGGGCCTCACTCGCGCCCGCGGTCGAGGCGGCGACCACCAGGCCGCTGGAGGCGGTGCGGCCCCGCTCCCGGCGCGCGGGTCGTGGCTTGGCGCGGGCATGGCCCCTTGTTGGCCTCGCCGCCGCTCTGGGCGCGGCGGTGTCGTTCTCGGCCGGAGGAAGCTGGGGGGTGGCGCTGGGGGCGACCCTCACCTATGCTGCCGTGCTCTGCCTCCTGGGCTGGCAGGGCCCCCGTTTGGTGGGCATCCTGGCCTCCCTGGTGGGAGGGCTGCTGGTGGCGCCGGTGGCGGCGGTCGCCACTCGGGCCCGGACCCGGCCAGGCCGGACGTCCCTGGCGCTGGGGAGCCTCTTCGTCTCGATGGCCACCGCGGCCAGCCTGGCGGGGATCTCCTCCTCGGCCCTACTCTCCGGGAACGTGTGGGTGGGCCGCCTCTTCGTGGGGAATTACCTGGTGGTCGGCCCGGTGGTCCAGAGCTCCCAGGTTGAGGCCCAGCTGCTGGCGGCGGTGCGGGGAGCCAGCGGCCACCCGAAGGTCACGGACGTGGCGCCGATCCGGTTCGTCCCCGCTCGCGCCGGCCATCTGGCGGTTACGCTTGCGGCCACCAGCCTGCCCGCCTACGCAGCCAGCGGGGCACTGCAGTTCGTTAAGGGGCAGCGGGGCCAGGCGCTGCGCCTGGCAGGGCGCGGGTCCGGGGTGATCATCCCGCTCCAGCTCGCCCGGGCGCTCCACGCCGGCCCGGGCTCGCTGCTGGACCTCGTGGCGTCCGGCGGGAGGGGGAGGTTCCGGGTGGCAGGGGTGGTTGCCCACACCCTCCCGGGGCCGGGCGGGGTCGAGACCGCGGTCATCTCCCGGGTCGCGGCGGTGAGTGACTTCGGTTCTGGAGCGGAGGGGTTCAATCTCCTCCAGCTGCGGGCCAGCGGGCCCGGGGCGGCCGCAGCGGTGCGACTGGCTGCCTTCCGCTACGGCATGCAGCCGGAGACGGTGGCCGCGATCCGGAAGGGCGTGGATCAGGCGATCCAGAACGACATCGCGGTGCTCTCGGCGGTGGCCCTGGTGGGGGTGGTAATCGCGGTCCTGGCCACCGTCGACATCGTGGTCCTGGACACCCGGGAAGCCACGAGGGAGCTGGCCCTGCTGAGGGTCCTGGGGCTGGGTCGGGCGGCTCTCGGCCGGGCCGTGATCGGGCAGGCCGCCGCCACCGCCCTTGTGGGGACTGCCCTGGGCGTGGGGGCCGGGGTGGGACTTGTCTACCCCGAGGTGGCCGCGGCGTCCACGCCCTACCTTCCGCTCCCGTTCAGCGTTTCCCTGGCCGCGGTGCTGGCGGTTTCGGTGGCCGTGGTGTTGGCGCTGGCGCTGGCTGGGGTGCTTCCCGCCCGCCAGCTGGCCCGCATGGATCCGACCGAAGCGCTCGCCGTGGAGTGAGCACCAGGTGAGAGGGGGGGCGCCCGCGAATCTCGACGAGTTGTTGGAGAGCCGGAGCCGGTGGCCGCGGATCCTGGTCCTGGCGATCTCCCTCGGATGCTCGGTCGGCCTGGGCATCACCGCTCTCATCCATCTCATTCCCCCCAGGCCATATGGCATCGCGGACGACTTCCGGGTCTTCTACGCGGCCGCCACCATGTTGGCCAGGGGCAGGTCACCGTACTCCGCGGGCGCTCTCAGGGCCGCTGAGCAGGTCGTCTGGCACTACGGCCATCTTCAAGCCAACCTCGACCTGTACGCCTACCTGCCGGTCACTGCCACCGTGCTTGAGCCCCTCACGAAGGTCCCATTCTGGGTGGCCTACACCCTCTATACCCTGGTTGGCTTGGGGGTGGCAAGTCTGGTAGTTTCGCTCGTCGCGCGGGACCTCGGGTGGCGCCACGACCGAATCCTGGTGGCTGCGGTGATGAGTTCATGGGTTGGTCTGCTCGGCGCGCTTTCCGGCAACGTGGACTTTGTCCTGCTGGCGTCGATTGGAGGAGGAATGCTCCTATCTTGGCGAGGCCAGCCCCTCGCCGCTGGGCTGGTCTTGGGCGTCATCTGGGTCAAACCGGACGTGGCCTGGCCAGCCGCGGTGTTCCTGGCTCTGGCTTTGTGGCCGCAGCGCGGGTTGGTCCTGCGCTTCGCCGCAGGCTTCGCGTCGACCTCAACTGTCTGCCTGCTGGTGGGGGTCGGCCGAATGGGGGAGTGGTGGGCAGCCGTGGTCGAGTTTGGGCACACAATCGCCGGCGGGCAGTACGACCTCGCGGGCCTGCCGTCGCTGGCGGCCGCGGCGCCACGATCCTGGGGACTCAGTCCCGGACTTCTTCAGCCCAGTACCTTGGCGGTCCTTGCCCTGGGCCTGCTTGCGATGCTGGGGCTGGCGGTCTGGATGCTCACCTCGCCCGACTGGAGCCGGGTCACCGTGGTGGGCAGAGTCACCTGGGCGGTCGCCCTGGGGATGGGCGTCTGGCTGGTGGTGACGCCGTACGCCCACACCAACTATGATCTCCTGCTGGTTTAG
>JAJZGN010000215.1 GCA_021798435.1 bacterium
GTTGGTGAGAGCGGGGCTCTTATAAAGCTCAGGTCGTGGGTTCGAGTCCCACCGGGCCGACCACCCTTGATCTCAGGACGTGCCGCTGGGTGCCGCCAAGGTCCGCGCGCGACCGTGCGTTAGTCAGTAGGGTGGTCTCAATTTTTCGGTAGCGCGGTGAAACCGGGGGAATTGGTGGCCACCAGACTAGTCGACCTCACCCCCCGAGGCTCAGCCGCTACAGGGCTGGGTATCTGACCCCAGTTTTGACCAGTGCGCCGCCGGACGGCGGCGGTACCCCTGGCCGCAGCTGACCTGCTGAGCCTGGTTTGGGACGATCCTGGCGGCACGCCCCCCGCCGAGCTCCGGTCCTGCCGGTGTGCTGACGGCCCGGCCAGCCCTCCCCCTGCCAGCGACGCCTCACCGGCCCCCAGCGCAGCCCCTTCGGCACCTAGTCGGTGGATACAGGGTAAGCTGGATCTACCGTACGCGCGCTGTGCCGTCCTATCGAAACCAAGAGGAGTTGGCCAAGTGGGAATCGAGATCCCGCCGTCGGGGACGCGCGGCGCCGGGACCCCGGCGGTCCTCAACCGCCTCTTCGCCCCATTCATGAAGTTGCAGATCGCCCAGTACCGGCGCTCCAAGGGAGAGGGCCAGCCGCGGATGATGGGCTTCCCCGCGGTCCTGCTGACCACCGTCGGAGCCCGCTCCGGGACGCAGCGCACCGTGCCCCTTGGGGGGTTCCCCGATGGCCAGGACGCCTGGCTGGTGGTGGCCTCGGCGGGCGGCGGGCGCCGGCATCCCGCCTGGTTCCTGAACATGGCCAAGAACCCGGAACAGGTCTGGGTCGAGGTGGGCCACCGGCGGGTCCGGGTCCGGGCCATGTCCTTGCTCGGAGCCGACCGCGAGGCGGCGCTGGCACGGATCGCGGAGATCGCACCGAGGTACGCCGGCTACCAGACGAAGACCGATCGGGAGATCCCCGTGGTCCGACTGACGCCCGCCTGACCTTCCCCTGACGTCCCCGGTTGACCCGGACCAGAGCCCACGGTGTCGGAGGTCCGTGCCGGTCGTCGGAGGCGGGCCCTCGGGGCCGATGGTAGGGGGAGCGGCCGAGCCCGGATAGGCGTCCGCCCATCGTCCGGCGGGGCGGGCACTCAAGTCCAATTCCGATCCGTTGTGGGCCCCAGCCGGTCGAGGGCCGACACGGGCCGGAGCTGGCTGGCGAGGAGCGCCCAGGGCTCCCGATCCCGCTACGCCCGCCTATATCCGTGCCCGCCGACCGGTGCCCCCCGGTGTTCAGCTGGGTCGCAGACCCTCCTCGGGCGAAGGAGGCGGCGCGAACCGTTCACGCAGCTCCCGCCCTACGCGAAAACTTACTTCCCGGCGGCGGGTCCACTTCCACCAGACACAGCTTCTCGACCCCAGCTGGCGGGGCGCGCATCAGGGTCGACGGACGGAGCGCTTAGGCCCGGCGCACCGTGATGTCGCCGGCCGAGCTACGGGCTACCAAGTGGACCGTGCCTTCGTCCACCGACGGTGGCGCGGTGCTGTCCAGCTCGTTGACCAGCTTGCCGGCGCGGGTTTGGAGATCCAACCAGGCCACGACCCCGGGGCGAATGCCCACCTCGACCCTGCCCCAAGAGGTGCTCGCGGCGACCGTGCCGCTGCCAACCTCGCCGAGAAGAATGTCGCCACAGGCGGTGCGCGCAGCCACCGAGGCGCTGGCCCGTTCGACGGAAATCCGGCCATTGGCGGCTCGCACGTCGACGTCGCCGCCGACCTCGCCGAGCCAGGTGCCGCCGTTGGAGTTGCGGACCGTGGCCGGGCCCTGCACCGTCCCGATACGCACCGCCCCGGTCCCGGTCCTGGCCTCCGCCCGCCCGCGGGCTAGCACCGCGGTGATGTTGCCGATACCGGTCCGCGCGTGCAGCGCGCCGACCTCTTCGACCATAATCTCCCCACCGCCGGTCTTGAGCTCGCACTCGCCAAGAGCGCCCGCGCAGCGGATGGCCCCGAAGCCGGCTTCGACCCGCAGTGACGAGCCTTGGGGGACGGCGACCTCGACGTCGACCGAGTCTCGCCCTGGCCCTGCCAAGGTGTACCAGAGGCGCCGCCGGGGCACCCTGATCATCAACGTTCCCCCCGCGTAGTCCACCACCGTCGCCTTGGCGGCGGCAACGTCCGCGGCCTTGGCGGCATCGCTCGGGCGCACCTCCACGGTGGTGTCCGCGCGGTCGCCCGCGACGACCCGGATGTCGCCGCCGCCGAGCTCGATGCTCACCGAAACTGGCCCGGGGGTGTCGAAGGTGGGCATGGGTGGCTGTCCTTTCTCCCGGTGCCCTAGGCGATCTGACGCTGGTAGAGACGCATGGCCACCATGAATGAGACGATCAGGATGCCAACGCACCAGGCCAGGGCGGTCCAGATGTCGGACCCGACCGGCCGCTGGGTGACCAGGTCGCGAATCGCGTTGACGATGGAGGTCACGGGCTGGTTCTCGGCGAAGGCACGGACGGGACCGGGCATGGTCCGGGTGGGCACGAAAGCCGAGCTGACGAAGGGCAGGAAGACAACCGGATAGGCGAACCCGCCCACCCCGTCTGCGGACTTCGCGGCGAGCCCGGCGATGATGGCGATCCACGTCAGCGCCAGCGTCAGCAGGGTCAGGATGCCGACCACGCCGAGCCAGGCCAGCACGCCGGCCCCCGAGCGAAATCCCATCAGGAAGGCGACGACCACGACAGCCGTGACGGCGACCAGATTGGTGACCAGGGAGGTCATCACGTGCGCCCAAAGGACCGACGACCGAGCGATCGGCATCGAATGCAGCCGCTGGAAGATGCCGCTCTGCCGGTCGAGGAAGAGGCGAAACCCCACGTAGGAGATGCCGTAGGCGATGGTGATGACCATGATGCCCGGCAGCAGGTAGCTCACGTACGACGGCGAACCCGCGTGGATGGCGCCGCCGAACACGTAGACGAACATGAGCATGAAGGCGATCGGGATGATCGCGGTCGTGATGATGGTGTCTGGGCTGCGCGTGATGTGGCGCAGGGAGCGCCCGGTGAGGGCCCCGGTGTCGACGAGCAATTGTCCGCGCATCACGGCTCTCCTGCCCCCTGTCCCTTCAATCCCGCAGGTATCCGGCTGGCTCGCTGCGGGGCCCGTCGCCGATGGTGGCCAGAAATATCTCCTCGAGCGTCGGCTGCCTCTCGACGTACTCGATCTTGGCGGGCGGGAGCCGCCGCTTGAGCTCGGCGAGCGTGCCCTCCACCACGATGCGCCCGCCGTGGAGGATTGCGACTCGGTCTGCCAGATGCTCCGCCTCCTCGAGGTACTGGGTCGTCAGCAAGACCGTCGTGCCCTGCCGGGACAGGTCCTTGACCGTCTGCCACACCTCGATGCGCCCTTGAGGGTCCAGGCCGTTAGTCGGCTCATCTAAGAGGATGATCGGCGGATCGCC
>JAJZGN010000216.1 GCA_021798435.1 bacterium
TCCCGGCAACCACGACTACTGGCACCAGGGCTCCCTTTACGCCACCATGGCCTGGCCCGAGAACGTCACCGTCTTCACCAGCGCCACCTTCACCTCGGAGGAGGTGGCTGGGGTGCGCATCTTCGGAATCGCGCACCATCAGCCCAAGGGAACACCGGACCTCCTCTCGGGCGTGCGGGCCGGGCGCGGGGCGCGGGCCATCGCCCTCTTCCACGGGTCAGAGCGCGGCCAGATGCCGCTCCAGGAGTCGGGGAAGGAGGATCACGCGCCCTTCTCGGAGGAGGAGCTGGGGCGCTCGGGGTTCGCCTTCGGCCTGCTCGGTCACTTCCACACCCCCCGCCAGACCCAGCGGCTCGTCTATCCCGGGAACCCCGAGCCGCTGACCTTCGGCGAGGCGGGGGAGCGCGGGCCGGTGCTGGTCGACCTGGCTCCTTCGCACCCCACGGTGGAGTGGCGCCGGGTTGCCACCTTCACCCTGGAGGAGAGGGAGGTGGATGTCAGTGGATGCCAGCACTCCGAAGCGCTCGTCGAGAGGCTCGAGGAGGGGATCCCCGAGGGGCAGGATCGGGGGGTCCGGCTCCGGGCGGTCGGCGATCTCGCCCCGGGAATCCGGATGGGGGCGACCGAGCTCCTGGAGCGCCTCCGGCGCGGGGACCGCTGCGTGGAGCTGGTGATGGACGCCCGCCCGGCGCTGGACCTGGAGTCATTGAGCCAGGCCCCCGACGCCAGGGGCCAGTTCGTGCGCGCCCTGATGGCCCGCCCGGACTTCGAGAGCCCGCTGGCCCAGGCCGCTCTCGCCGCCGGCCTGGACGCACTCCGCGGCGAGGAGCCGAGGCTGCTGTGAGGGGGGCGCTGGGCGCGAGGAGGGACGAGCGGTGAGGGTCATCTCCGTGACTCTTGAGCGCTTCGGGGCGCTGCGAGGTCGCTACAACCTCGACCCCAAGCTGACCGTCATCGTCGGCCCCAACGAGTCCGGAAAGAGCACCCTGCACACCGCCCTCCGGGTGGCGCTGGCCGGGGTGGAGCTCCCCAGCCGGGGCCGGATGCCCAAGGGCACCGAGCAGGTCCTGCGTCGCTTCCGTCCCTGGAAGGGCAAGAGCTTCACCGTTCAGGCCGAGGTGGAGCTGGGCAGCAGCCGATATCGCTTCCTGCGGGATCTCGACCAGCCGGACAGCTGTGTGGTGGAGGATCTGGTCCGGGGAGGCGATGTTACCGACCACTTCCGTCGCGGGAGGAACGTGGACGTGGCCCTCCCTCTGGGGATGGGCAGGGACGCCTTCCTGGCGGTGTCCACCGTGGCCCAGGACCAGATCCTGGACATCAGCGCCAGCTCGCTTCAGTCGGACCTGCAGCGGGCGACCGCCACCTCGGGGGCCGGCTCCACCGTCTCCGCCGCGATCGAGGCGTTGCGCAACTGGCGGCAGGAGCGCCTGCGCACCGATCGCAGCACCAACCGCCCCTTGGACCAGGCCGTCCGAGAGCTGGACGACACAAAGGGCCTTCTCGGCCGGGCCAAGGAGGCGCGCTCCCGCCTGGCCGAGGAGCTGACTTCCCGAGATGACCTGCGGGCCAGGGAGGCCGCTGCCGCCCAGGCCGCGGCCTCGGCGGAGGGAACCTGGAAGGCGGCGGAGCTCGCAGAGTTGGACCAGGACCTCATCGCCATCGAGGAGATCGACAGCTCCCTCTCCCAGCTCGCCGACAGAGCGGTTCCGGCCAATGCCACCGCCATCCGGGAGGCGGCGGAGGGCGCCTCCCAGCTGGCCACCCAGCTGCGGGAGGCGGAGGCCAAGGTGGTCGAGCACACCCCCAAGGACCCCGCCCAGGCGGTCCTGGCCGATCGGCTCTCAGTCTCCGAGCTGAACTTCCTGGCGGAGGCGCTGGAAAGGCCGGTGCCGCCGCTCCCGGCTCAGGCGGGAGGGGCGGCTCGGCTCGAGCTGCTGGATCGGCGGGCGGTGGCTCTCCACCGCTGGTCCTCTGACCTCATCGCCACCCTGGGTGGGGTGGCGGGGGTTCTGCTCATCTGGAACGCCGTCAGCGCCAGCGTCAACTCCTTCTCCGTGGAGCTCTTCGTGGGCGGGCTGCTGGTGATGGTGGTGGCCTTCAGCGCCTTCCTTTTCCTCCAGCGCCGGCTTCGCCGCCTGCTGGCGGCGGGGGGCTTCGCCTCGGTCGCCGAGATGCGGAGGGCCAAACGCAGCCAGGACCCCGAGGTGCTCAAGGCGGTGGCTGCTCAGGAGGAGGTGCTGGCCCAGCGGGCCAAGGCTCGCACCCGGGTCGCCGAGCTGGGCATCGGACACCTCTCGGCCGAGCAGATGCGCCAGGTGGCCCGGGAGCTGCCGCCGCTCCAGGAGGCGCTGCGCCAGCTGGCTTCCTGGACATCCACCAGAGACCGGGCCAGAGAGCAGCTCCAGCAGCGGGCGGCGGCGGCGGGCCTGGAAGAGCCCGACCCCTCCATGGCGGCCGAAAGGCTGGTGGAGATGGCCCGGGAGGTCGGAGCCGCGGTGGAGGCGGCCCGCCGGCGCTCCGAGCTGCAGGTCCGCCGGGACGAGCGGCTCAACGGCCGGGACCTGCGGGCCCTGGTCAGCCGAGCGGAGGAGCTGCGGGCGGAGGTCGGGGGGATGATGCGCCAGGGCCTGATCCCCAAGACCGGGCGCCCCAGCTCCGAGCTCCGCCTGGAGTACGACCAGCGCCGCAAGGAGCTGGAGGCGCTGCGCGCCGAGCGGCTCCCGCTGGAGGGGCGGCTGGAGCAGGAGCTGCGGACCGCCGGGGACCTGGTGGAGCTGGAGGAGAGGGTGGAGGAGCTGGAGGCCAAGGTGGCCCGCATGACCTTCGCCGAGGAGGCGGTCAAGCTCGCCATAGAGCAGTTGGAGCGCGCCGAGGGGGAGATCCACAACAGCATGGCGCCAGTGCTGGCCCAGGGCTTGGAGTCCCGCCTGCCCAAGCTCACCCACCGCCGCTACCAGAGGGCCTGGGTGGACCCCGCCGACCTCTCCATGCACGTGGCCGCGGCCAACTCCGAGCGCCAGATCCCGGTGGAGAACCTCTCCCAGGGCACCCAGGAGCAGATCTACGTCTGCCTGCGGATGGTTCTGGCCCAGGCCCTCTCGCCTCGGGGAGAGGCGCTGCCCCTCTTCTTCGACGACCCCACTGTCAATTCGGACGACCATCGCTGCTTCGCCCTCCTCGACACCCTGCTGGAGCTGTGCGAGACCTCCCAGGTGGTGATCTTCTCCCACGAGCGCCGGGTGGTGGAGTGGGCTCAGCGCAAGGGCGTGGCCGTCCTCCAGTTGGAGGCGGTGCCCGCCTCGGCGGAGGAGGGCCGGGCCGCGTCCCCCGACGGCTGAACCGGATGCGTAT
>JAJZGN010000025.1 GCA_021798435.1 bacterium
TCGGGCGGCGGCGAAGAAGGCGTCCACGATTCGCCGCTGGCTGCCGAGGTCGACGTCTGGGACGGTGGAAGCGCGCTGGACGCGACGGCGAGCCCGGCTGGCCAGCTGGCGGGCGGCGGCGGGGGTCCGCTCAAGGATAGGAGCGATCTCGGGGAAGGAGACGTCGAAGACGTCGTGCAGCACGAACGCCAGCCGCTCCGCCGGGGTGAGGGTGCGCAGGACGACGAGAAGCGCGAGCCCGACCGATTCCGCGAGCAGCGCTTGTCCCTCGGGGTCACCGTCTGGGAACGGAGACACGAGGGGTTCGGGGAGGTACAGCTCGAGCGGCTCTTCGCGGCGGGAGCCGCGAGCCCGCAACATGTTGAGACAAACTCGGGCAAGGATCGTCCGCAGCCAGGCTCCGGGGTTCAAGATACTGCTCGGGTCCGCGCGGCTGGCCCGTAGCCACGTCTCCTGGAGAGCGTCATCGACATCGCTCAGCGAGCCCAGCATGCGGTAGGCGAGCCCTCGGAGCTGCCCGCGGTGGGTGTCGAACCACTCGGTCACCTGGTCCCGCCCGGCCGTCGTCACGTAGTTGCCTCCTCCCGTGTCCTTGGGTACGACACCCACGCCGCCCCGAGTGTGACGGGACGCCCAAATGCTCGAGCCAAGGAGGAGCCCATCATGGCCACGATCCTCGTAACCGGAGGCACGGGACGGCTCGGCCGCCACGTGGTCCCGCTCCTCCGGACGGCAGGTCACCCGGTCCGGGTGCTCACCCGGCACACCACCGACGGCGAGTCGGGAGTCGACTACCGGCTCGGGGACATTGCCAGGGACGAGGGAGTGGAGGCAGCGGTCGAGGGGGCGGAGATCGTAGTCCACTGCGCCGCCTCCACCAAGTTCGCCGAGAACCTGGCGATGGTTCGCAACCTGGTGTCGCGCGCTTCGGTGGCGCAGGTGCACCACTTGATCGGGGTGTCCGTCGTCGGTGCGGATCGCGTACCAGTCAGGAGCCGGATCGATCGCCTGACCTCCGGATACTTCGCGCTCATGGTCGAGGTGGAACAAATGATCGCGCAGTCCGGCATTCCCTGGACTACGCTGCGCGCCACCCAGTTCTTCGACGCCTCCCTACTCGTGGTGCGCATGCTGGTCAAGCTGCCGGTGATCCCGGTGGCCTCGGGCTACCGGTTTCAGCCGGTCGACGCCGCCGAGGTGGCCGAGCGCTTGGCCGTGCTCGCCGCAGGTCCACCCGTGGGACTGGCGGGCGAGGTTGCCGGCCCTCGCGTATACACCATGAAGGAGCTGATCCGCGGCTACCTTGAAGCCACCCACCGTCGCCGCCTTACGCTCCCGCTTCGGATACCTGGAGGCGCCGCTCGGGCCATCCGAGGGGGGGCGATCCTGGCGCCGGGTCGGGCCCTGGGTCGTCGCACCTGGGAGGAATTCCTCGGAGAGACCCTCGCGGACGCTGAGGCGAGCCGCTCGCAGGCGCTGTAACTGCCTCCGTCGACACCGGACGGTGGCGGGGCCAGACGCGGCTCGGACTTCCCCGACGCCCCCTCACAGGAGTTGGGGCGCCGCCGGTTGCCGGATGTCGGAGCAGCGGTGAAGCGGCGCTCGCCCAGGCCACGCCGGTGCCGACCCACGGGTTGGACTTGGCCCCGGCCCCGACCCTCGGTGCCCGTGTAGCCGGATCCATGTGAGATCGGCACTGCCCGAACGCTGACGCCCCCTCCCGTGGGCCGGTGGTCACCCGGTGGGGCCCCCAAGGGCCACCTCCTCCAAGCTCCCTGTGCGCACGTCGTAGACGAAGCCCCTCACCTGGTCTTTGTGGGCGACGAAGGGACTGCCGAGGATTCGGCGCATGGACTCTCGGACGTCCTCCTGCAGGTCTGAAAAGGCCCCCAGGGCGAAGGGGGGCCGGGCCCCGACCTCCCGCTCGATCTCGGCCGCGAGGTCCTCGTCGCGGAAGGTCTGCATCCCACACTCGGTGTGGTGCATCACCAGGACCTCCCTCGTCCCCAGGAGCCGCTGGGAGATCAGCAGCGAGCGGATGGCGTCGTCGGTGACCACTCCCCCGGCATTGCGGATGACGTGGGCATCGCCGGGGGCCAGGCCCAGCACCCGATACACGTCGATTCGGGCATCCATGCACGCCAGCACCGCAGTCGCCAGGCGCGGGCGGGGAGGCCGGGCGCGGGCCGCGGACTCCCGGAAGTACCGAGCATTGTTCTGCAGCAGCTGGTCGGTTGCGGACATCACCTGGTCCTCCGAGTGGAGCGGGTTAACTGGGAACACGCCTGTGAGGGGCTCCTCGAGGCATGGGCCGGAGCCGTCACCGCAGCTTGAGCGCCAATCGTCAAAAAGAAGATCACCGTTCCGGGGTGGGGCCCGAAGGCACGGCCAAGGCGGCTGGGGCCAGAGCCCACGTGGCCATTCTGGCCAGGAGGGGCGGGCGTTGGCCCGCCAGCACCGGGGCGCCGGCTGCCGGCAGAGGTGCACGGCTGCTGAGCGGACCGCCAGGGTCGGTGGTGCTCCCCGCTCGAACCCGGGGCCGCGGCCCCACGCGGGGCAGCCGCCGCTGGATCGCCCTGTCGGAGGCCGGGCACCGGGCCCCCGGTGGAGGCATCGGGGCGGAGTTGGGCCGCGCAGGACGCGCGTTCACTGGGCGATCCGGACCGCGGCCGAGCCGCCATCCCAGGGATGGGATAATCTCGCGGCTGTGAACTGCTTGTATCGGAATCCCAGATGGGGAAGCCCGGGTTGACCGCATGGGACATCCCGGAACTCAGCGGGCCGCACCTCAGACTTCGGCCGCTGGAGCCGGATGACGCGGCGGCCCTGCTGGACACCGTGGACGATGAGGTCTGGCGGTGGAAGCTGGCCCCGAGACCCCACACCGTGGCCGAGATGCGCCAGGTGGTGGTCGACCACCTGATCGGAGACCCAGAGCGCCAGAGAGCATTCTTGGCGACCCGGCTCGCGGATGCTGCGGTTCTGGGCTGCACGACCCTGTACGAGTACGACCGTCACCACGAGCGGGTGGAGATGGGGTGGACCTGGTTGCGCCGCTCGAGCTGGGGCCAGGGCCTCAACGAGGAGATGAAGTACCTACTGCTGCAGTACTGCTTCAACGAGCTGGGCCTAAAGCGTGTGGCCTGGAGGCTGGACAGCCTCAACCAGCGTTCGCGCAGGGCCCTGGAGAGGATGGGCTTCCAGTACGAAGGCAAGCTCCGCAGCCACCAGCGGCGGCCGGACGGGAGCCGCCGCGACTCCCTCTACTACGGCCTCCTGGTGGCCGAGTGGCCCGAGTGCCGGGAGCGGCTGCTCCGACTGATCAAGGAACGCTCCCTCTGCCAGGGGCCCGGCTGAACACCCGAACAACCCTCACCCCCAGGTCACGCGCAGCGCTTCGCGCAGCCAGCTGACGGGCTCTTGGCTCCCCTCCCAGGCCACCGCGTCCAGGGGGAGCCGGTTCCAGGTAAAGAGATAGAGCCGGTGGGCGGGAGCGCGCACCGTGGTGGGCGCCGACAGGAGCCCCCCTGACTCCACCTCCAGGCCATCTGGGGTGGCCAGGAAGCGCCAGCGGTCACCGGTGTCCTCCGCCTCCAGGATCGCCGCCAGCTCCTTCTCCCGACGCAGCCGCCGGCGGCTGCGGTGGGCGAAGCCAAGCAGGAGTTCGCTGACCCCGTCGGCGGCGAAGTCCGCCGGCAGCGGCCGGGGAGTCCCGAGGGCCAGCTCGCCGTCCACCCGGTGAATGGCGGTCTCATGGGCCTGGCGGCGAGCCCAGAAGACCAGCGGAGATGGAGCCGGGAGGAAGGACCAGCAGTGGAGATCCGGCGGAGAGTGGCGGAGGGCGGCGGCCAGCTCTGAGGCTCCCGCACACAGCCAGGAGGCGAGCTCCTCCCGGCGGGGACCGGAGCCCAGCATCTGCCCTTCAGTGGGCTGGGGGAACATCTCCTCGAGCCCCTTGGAGACGTAGGTGAGCGCCCAGCGATGGACAGCCCCCAGATGACGGACCAGGTCCTCCACCCGCCAGCCCGGGCAGGTCGGCACGGCGCGATCCCAGCCGTCCTGGCCCGGGAGGGCGGCCAGGAGAGCTGAGTCCTCCTCAAGGCGCTCCGCGTAGCGCGCCAGGGGGAGGATGGAGGTAGGCACCCCGCCATGATCGTCGACCCCGGGGGCCAATGTCACGCCCTCGCTACCGTGCCATCACCCTCCATCGAAGTGGCGCGGGCTAGACTGCGCCCGCCTGTGAAGCAGCACTCGCGCCGACACGCGACCGGGGTGGGCTGGGACGGCGCCTCCGGCGGGCGCCTGGAACCGCCCTCCAGCCACCTGTTCCAGCAGTCCGTGAGGCCGATGGCGGTGGTCTCCCGGGAGCAGTTGGTGATGGAAGCCAATCCCGCCTTCTGCAGACTGCTGGAACGTGGTGCCAGGGAGGTGGTGGGGTCGACCCTCCTCCAACTCACCCACGCTGAGGACCACAGCGCCGGCGTGGCCGCCCTGCACCAGGCCCTCACCCAGCCGGGATCGGCCGCCGTCACCCTGCGCCATCTCGCCCCCAGCGGTGAGGAGGTATGGGTGCGCGTGCGGCTGACCGCTCTCCCGGCGGGCACCGGTCGGCCCGAGGCCGTACTCGCCGAGGTGGAGGACATCCGTCAGGAGCTGCGGCTCCGCGAGCGGCTGAGGGAGATGGACCGGCTCCGGGCGGCGCTCGCCGCCAGCAACGAGGCCATGCTCCGGGCCACCAGCGTGGACGAGCTGCTGCGCAGCGCCTGCCGCATCGCGGTGGAGCAGGGCAGGATGCACATGGCCTGGGTTGGCACAGTAGACGAGGACGGTTGGTTCTCCCTGCGAGCGTCCTTCGGGGGGGACCAGGGCTATCTGGCGGGCCTCAGGGTGAGCTCGCGGGAGGATGCCCCGGAGGGCCATGGTCCGGTGGGCGTGGCGGCACGCAGCCTTCGGCCCAGCGTGAGCCAGGACGTGAGCCGCGACCCCGACTTCGCCCCCTGGAGGAAGCGGGCTCGGGACGCGGGCTTCCAGGGAGTGGGCGCGCTGCCGCTGGTCGAGGGGGGGGAACTCATGGGAGTGATGGCGGTGTACGCCCCCGAGACCGGCTTCTTCAGCTCCGACCGGGTGTCTCTGCTGCAACGGCTGGCCGACAACGTCGCCTTCGCCTGGGGCGCGCTGGATCAGCGGTTGCAGGCGGCGGAGAGGGCCGTGGCCCTCCGCGACCGGCTTACGCGGCTGGACCACGTGATCCAGAACACCGGCGTCGCGACCTGCGTGCTCGATCCCGAGCTGACCCTGCTCCAGGCCAACCCCGCCTTCTGCCAGCTGCTGGGGATGAGGGAGTCGACCCTGCTCGGTCGCAGCCTGGTCGCCCTCACCCATCCGCAGGACCGGCCCCTGCTCGACCGGGCCCAGCGCCGTCTGGCCCGGTCGCCCGGACGGGGAATCCGTCGACTGGAGCACCGGCTGGTCAGCCGGTCC
Source organism: bacterium (assembly GCA_021798435.1). Taxonomy (GTDB): domain Bacteria; phylum Chloroflexota; class Dormibacteria; order Aeolococcales; family Bog-877; genus JAJYXT01. The sequence continues at coordinate 5,482 of JAJZGN010000025.1, forward strand.
GGGGATGTGATCCACCTCTTGGCGTCAGCCACTCCCATGCCCTCGCTGGACGGGGGCGCGTCCCAGGTGGCCTGGCAGGCCCAGAACATCACCGCTCAGCGAGACGGCGAGCGCGCCGCGATGCGCCGGTCCGCTCAACAGGCGGCGGTGGCCGAACTCGGCCGCGAGGCCCTCAGCGGACGCGATCTGGACCAACTCCTGCAGCGCAGCTGCGAGCTGGTGTCGGAGCATCTGGCGGTGAGCCTGGTGTCGGTGATGCGCTGGCAGCCCGGGCGCGCCTGCTTCCGGCTGGTGGCCGGGTTGGGCTGGGCGCCGGATCGGATGGGGGTGGCCACGGTCCCGGCGGGCCAGCGGTCCCAGGCGGGGTACACCTTCCGCAGCCGGGGGCCGGTGCTGTCGAGCGACCTGGCTTTGGAGCGTCGCTTTCAGTCGGAGGTCCTCTCGTCCCGGTATCGGGTGCGCACCACCGTGGCGGTGGCTGTCCCCTCCGGGAGCGGGGAGGAGCCGTATGGGGTGCTGGCCGCCCACTCCCAGGAGCTCAGGGAGTTCTCCCAGGATGACCTGAACTTCCTGCAGGGAGTGGCACACCTCCTGGGCGCGGCGGTCCAGCGGCAGCACTCGGAGGACCAGCTTCAGCGGCTGGCCCTCCACGACTCCCTCACGGGCCTCCCCAACCGCGGGCTCCTGGTGGAGCGGGTCCGCATGAGCCTGGCCCGGTTGCGGCGGGACGGCGGCCTCACCGCCCTCCTCTTTCTCGACCTCGACCGCTTCAAGGTGATCAACGACAGCTTGGGGCACCGCGTGGGAGACGACGTCCTGCGGGAGGTGGCGGCCCGCCTCAGCCGCCTGCTTCGTCCCAGTGACACCGTCGCCCGGCTGGGGGGAGACGAGTTCGTGGTGGTGGCCGAGGATGTGGAGTCCGAGGCGGTGGCGCTGGGGGTGGCGGGCCGGATCCGCTCGGAGCTCGGGGTGCCAATGCGGGCCGGGCCAACCGACCTCGTGGTCACCGCCAGCCTGGGCCTAACGACCACGTCGGACCCCGACGCCCGGCCGGAGGAGCTCCTCCAGGAGGCGGACATCGCCATGTACCAGGCCAAGGCCGGTGGCGGGGGGGCGGTGGTGGCGTTCGTCCCGGAGATGGGGGCCAGCTTCGGCGACCGGGTGCAGGTGGAGTTCGACCTGCGGCGCGCGCTCACCCGGGGCGAGTTCGGGGTCCACTATCAGCCCATCTTCTCTCTCAGATCCGGCCAGATCCGGGGCGCGGAGGCGCTGGTGCGCTGGCAGCATCCGGAGCGCGGCGCGGTGGCCCCGGGGGACTTCATCCCGCTGGCTGAGGAGACCGGAGCCATCGTGGAGATCGGCGAGTTCGTGCTCCGGGAAGCATGCCGGACGGCCGCCGAGTGGGCCGGAGATCACGGGGAGGGCCCCGAGATCTCCGTGAACCTCTCACCCCGCCAGCTGCTTGACCCCGCGGTCGTGGAACGGGTCCAGTCAGCGCTGGAGGCGGCCGGGCTGGAGCCCACCCGCCTCACCCTGGAGATCACCGAGACCGCGGTGCTCGCGGACTCGGTCGCGGCTTCGTCGGCGCTTCGGGAGCTGGCCCGGATGGGGGTCCATCTGGCTGTGGATGACTTCGGCACCGGTTACTCCTCGGTGTCGCACCTGCAGCGCTTTCACCTCCGCCAGCTCAAGATCGACAAGGGCTTCGTCGCCGGTCTGGAAGGGAGCTGGCGCGACCGGGCGATCGTGGATGGGCTTGTGCAGCTGGCTCACGCCGTGCGCCTGGAGGCGGCCGCCGAGGGCGTGGAGACCCAGGCCCAGCTCGACCGGCTGCGCCAGATGGGGTGTGACGTCGCCCAGGGCTTCCTCCTCTCGCCGCCCGTCTCAGAGGCTGAGTTCGGGCAGCTCTGGCGCCAAGGCGCCACGGCCGGCGCCCGCTGCAAAGGAGGTGGGGACGGGGTCACCGCCCTCGAGGGCCCAGCCCGCTGAGGACCGGCCGCTACATCAGTCCCAGGTCGTCCAGGCTGCGCAACAGGTTGCTCACCACCTTGCCGTCCGCCCGGGCGTCGATTACGCAGGGGACACCGTCCCGGGCCATCTCGAGGGCTTGCGGGAGCACTCTGAGAAAGGACTCCTGGTCCTCCACGCGCTCCCCCCAGCCCCCCAGGGAGCGGGCCAGGGCGGCGTGGTCGACCTCGCGCCCGACCTGGGACGGTGCCGTGCCCGGACCGCGCCAGACCCCGTTGTTGACCACCACCGCCACCAGTCCAACCCCGTGGTTCACAGCGGTCTGCAGCTCCATGGCGGAGAAACCGAACGCCCCGTCACCGCTGAAGAGAAGAAGTGGCCGCCGGGGCCGGGCCAGGCCCGCGCCGATGGCGAACGGCAGCCCGACCCCCAGGGTGCCGAGGGCTGACCCGATCAGCATGTTGGAGCCGGGGAAGTGGGCCCGGGAGAAGGAGATCCCCCAGGGGACGCTGTCGCCGCCATCGGAGATCCAGGTGCCGGCCTCGGGGAGCTGATCGAAGATCCGGGCTGCCTCCCTCGCCAGCCAGCCTGGGTGGAGAGGCTGGGCCGGTGTGGATGCCTCCTCCGACCACATCTCCCGGCTCGCCTCGGCCGCGGACCTGGCCTGCACCACCCAGTCGGCCCACCGGTCCGGGCTGGCGCCCCACCTCTCGGTGAGCAGATCCAGGGTGGCGGCCACGTCACCGCTCAATCCCAGCTGGGGGGACCGGGACCCGCCGAGATGCTCGGGTCGCAGGTCGAGCTGGACCACGGACTGCTCCTCGCCGAATAGCGGAGGCCTCCCGTACATGAGGTTGGCGTTGAAGCGCGAACCGAGGACCAAGGCCAGCGACGCGCCGACCAGCGCCGCACCCCCGTGCACCAGGGTGCCAAGGCAGAGCGGGTGGCTGTCGTCCACCAGGCCCCGGGCACCGGACGTGGTGGTCAGGGGGATGCCTGTCGTCTCCATGAAGCGCCTCAGGGCGTCCCCCGCCCCGGAGAAGAACGCCCCCGAGCCGGCGAGGATCAGCGGTCTCTCGGCCTCCATCAGCGTTTGCAGCGCCCGCTCCAGGTCGGCGGGGGCCGGAACCGAGCGGGGCGCCTCTGGCACCCACACGGCCGATCCCTCCCCCAGCTGGTGCAGAAGGTCCTCGGGAATCTCGAGGTAGGCGACTCCGGGGTCACCCCAGGAGGCGCGTCGTACCGCCTCCGCGAGATACTCCGGTATCCGCCCCGGCTCCAGGCACTCGGCGGCCCACTTGGTCACGGGCCGGACCATGGCCAGCTGGTCGAGGTCCTGGACCGCCCCAATCCCCCGCCGCGCGACCGCGGTACGGCCCGCCAGCACCACCACCGGAGCACCGGCCAGGTTGGCCTCGGCGATCCCGGCCATAGCGTTGGCCAGCCCCGGGCCGGCGGTCACGGCCGCAAACCCCGGGCGCCCCGTGGCCAGCGCCATCCCCTCGGCCATCATCACCGCGTTCTCCTCATGGCGGACGTTGACCACCCGGATCCCGAGACGACGGGCGTGGTCGAGGACCTTGGCGATGTGGCTGCCCGGAAGGGTGAAGAGGGTGTCCCCCCCGGTCTTGGCGATAGCCTCGGCCGCCAGCTCCGCTCCGGTGCGCCTTGAGTCGTCCACAAGCTGTCCTCCCTGGCACGGGTCTGCCTCATCCAGGATGACGTATCGCCGCCCTCGCGGGGACCCGTAAAAACCTCCGGCCCGGGCCAGTCCACCCCCGCCGACCCGTCTCCCCCAAGATGTTGCCATGGGCGAGCTCTTCCCGGACGAGGGGACTGGCGCGGGAGCGGTGCCGGAGACAGCCGGCGAGGACGCACCGCTGGCCTTCCGGATGAGGCCGCGAACCTTCGAGGAGGTGCTCGGCCAGGAGGCTCTCCTCGGAGCGGATGGACCGGTCGGCCGGGCGGCGCGCCACGGCCGGCTCCCCTCAGTCGTCCTGGTGGGGCCGCCCGGCTCCGGCAAGACGACGCTCGCCAGCCTGCTGGCCGCCAGCCTGGACTGCCGGCTGATGAGAATGTCGGCGGTCCAGGCCGGCGTCGCGGATATCCGCCGGGTGGTGGAGGACGCCTCGCGGCTCAGGGGACGGGGCGGAGGTACCGTCCTGTTCTTGGACGAGATACATCACTTCAGCCGGACCCAGCAGGATGCCCTCCTCCCGCACGTGGAGAGCGGGCTCATCACCCTGATCGGTGCCACCACCGAGAACCCGAGCTTCCAGCTGACCTCGGCGCTTCTGTCCAGGGTCCTGATCTGGGAGCTGGCCCCCCTGGGAGAGACGGAGCTGCTGGAGCTGGTGCGCCGGGCGATCTCTGAGCCCCGGGGGCTGGGGGGCCGGGAACTTACCATCGCGCCCGACGCCGCTCGGGCGCTGGCCCTCGGTTGTGGTGGGGACGCGCGCACCCTGCTCAACTGCCTGGAGCAGGCGGCCGCCGGCCTGCCCGCGGGGGCGGAGATCGACAGGGTAGGCGCCGAAAAAGCGCTGGCTCACCCCCGCCTGGTCCACGACCGCGCCGGGGACCTCCACTTCCAGATCCTCTCGGCCCTGATCAAGTCGGTACGGGGCAGCGACCCGGACGCGGGGCTCTACTGGCTGGCCCGGCTCTTGGAGGGCGGTGAGGATCCCCGAGTGCCGGCCCGGAGGCTGGTGATCCTGGCGGCGGAGGACGTGGGCCTGGCCGATCCCGCTGCCCTCCCGGTCGCGGTCGCCGCCTATCAGGCGGCGCAGCTGGTGGGGATGCCCGAGTGCCGGCTGCCGCTGGCAGAGGCCACCGTCTATCTGTCCCTGGCCCCCAAGAGCAACTCGGTGTACCGCGGGTACTCCGCAGCGGCGGCCGATGTGGCGGCGAGCCTCAGCCTCCCGGTCCCGGTCCACCTCCGCAACGCCGTGACGCGCCGGGACCGGGAGCAGGGGTTCGGACGAGGTTACGAGTACGCCCACGATGACCCGGAGGGGTTGGTGAGCCAGCACCACCTGCCCAAGGGGCTGGAGGGCCGCGCCTACTACCAGCCTTCCCCGCACGGGGGCGAGGCAGCCCTGGGGGACCGGCTGACCAGGATCCGGGAGCGGAGACGGGCCACCCCTACTCCTCCGACTGCGCCGTCTCCTCCTCGGCCGCCGCGGCCTCGACCCCAGTCGGAGCCTCCTCCGGCTCCTCCGCGGCCACCCGGGGCTGCTGGATCTTGACCAGGATCTCCTCGGAGTCCACCCCGGCGGCGAGCTCAACGCCCTCGGGGAGACGGAGGCCCGAGATTCTGATGGCGTCGTCGATCGCCGCCAATCCGGAGATGTCCACAGTGATCTCCCCGGGGATCGAGTCGGGCAGGCAGTTCACCGCCAGCTGGTGGAGCACCTGCAGGACCTCGCCCCCCACCTGCTTCACCGCCGGCGCCTCCCCCGCCAGCACCACCGGCACCGTCACGTCCAGCTTCTCCTTGAGGTTCACCTGGAAGAAGTCGACGTGCACGGTGCGCCCGCTGCGCGGCTCGCGCTGCACCTCGCGGATCAGCACCGGACGCTGCCGGCGCTCCCCCTTTACCTTGAGCTGGATCAGGTGGCTGGCCCCGGCGGCGTGGGTGAGCCGGCCCAGCTCACGTTCGCCGACCTCCACCGCCAGCGCCTCGACCTGGTGGCCGTAAACGACCCCGGGGACCAGCCCCTGCTGCCGCAGCCGGTGCGCGCCACGCCCCACGACGGTGCGCTGGGCGACATCGAGTGTGAGCGGCATGCAGTAGCTCCCAGGGGCCATTGAGACGGGCCCAGGCGCCGCCGGGACTGACCCGGCACCGAGCCCGATCTTAGCAACTCCGGCTCAGCCGGCCTCGGCGCCCACCTTGCCGAAGCGCCGTTGGACGTACTGGACGATGGACTGGATGCTGGTGCCGGGGGTGAATACCTCGTCCACCCCGAGCTCTCGCAGCGCGGCCACATCCCCCGGCGGGACGATCCCCCCCCCGAAGACCACGATGTCCGCCGCCTGGCGCTCCCGGAGAAGGCGGAGCACCTCGGGGAAGAGCGTCATGTGGGCGCCGGACAGAAGCGAGATCCCGATGCCGTCCACGTCCTCCTGGATCGCCGCCTCGACCACCTGGGCCGGCGTCTGGTGCAAGCCGGTGTAGATCACCTCCACCCCGGCGTCTCGAAGGGCACGGGAGATCACCTTGACCCCACGGTCATGGCCATCCAGCCCCACCTTGGCGGTGAGGATGCGCACCGGTCTGGTCCCCACGGTGGCAGTGTAAGCCCGATGGTCAGCCCTGCGACCGGACCGAGGAGCGTGCCACCGGGGTGGGGCTGAGGGGGGCTTAGGCGACACCCACCGCCGCACCAGGGGCGAGGGCGGCCAATCCCAAGACCGCCTCCGGGCGCACCGCCGCGGGCAGGGGCCGGGGGTCGGCCTCCTCACCGGTCCGGGGGCGGCGAGCGGGAGCACCGCCAGCAGGGGTGCCAGGTTGGGGTCGGTGGTGATCCCGGTGCCCAGCCTGCCGAAGTCGTGCCCCAGCCGCCAGATCGGGAGGCGGATCCCGGCGGCTCCCCCCAGGTGGAATCACCCGGGTGGGCCCGGGGCAAGATCGGAACAATCGAAGTCATGGAGGAGCCCTCTCCCCGCGTCACCTTTGCCGAGAGGCCCATCCTCGTCTTCTGGGAGACCACCGTGGCCTGCCCCCTCAGCTGCCGACACTGCCGGGCTTCCGCCGTGCACCATCCCCTGCCGGGGCAGCTCGATCTCGCCGAGTCCCTGGACCTCGTGGAGCAGGTTGCGGAGCTGGGGCATCCCCGGCCGGTCCTGGTGATGACCGGGGGCGACTGCCTCGCCCGCCCCGACCTGGGAGAGCTCGTCGCGCACGCCCGTGGCCTCGGCGTTCCGGTGGCCCTCTCCCCGTCGGTGTCGCCGAAGTTGGACCGCCCGACGATGGCCGAGATGAAGCGCCTCGGGGTGAAGGCGGTGTCGGTGAGCCTGGACGGCTCCACTCCCGACACCCACGACCGGGTGCGGGGCGTGGGTGGACACTTCGAGGCCACCGTGGAGGCGATCCGGTGGCTGGTGGAGATGGGCTTCCGCCTCCAGGTGAATACCACTGTCATGCGCTCCAACCTCAGGGAGCTGGCGGACGTGGGCGCGCTCCTCATCCACCTGGGAGTTCCGGTCTGGGAGGTCTTCTTCCTCATCGAGGTGGGACGCGGCGAGGACCTGCGCTCTCCCACCGCGGAGGAGAACGAGCAGGTGTGCCAATTCCTCTACGAGACCTCCCGGCATCCCCTCTTGGTCCGCACCGTCGAGGCGCCCTTCTTCCGCCGCGTCGTCGCCGAGCGGCGTGCCGGGGCGACCTTCTCCGGCCCCCTGTACCGAATGCTTCGCTCCCGCCTCCACGTGCTGGCCGGCCCCGGGGGGAGGCCCCCCCGACCGCAGACCGTCGGCACCCGGGACGGCATGGGGGTGGTGTTCGTCTCCCATGACGGTCTGGTCCGCCCTTCCGGCTTCCTCCCCATGGCCGTGGGCGACCTCCGCCGCCAGCGGCTGGCCGAGGTGTACCGGGAGAGCCCCCTTCTGCGGAGCATCAGGGCGGCCGAGTTCAGCGGCCGCTGCGGCAGCTGCGCCTACCGCCAGCTGTGCGGCGGCTCTCGGGCCCGGGCCTTCGCCGATGGCGGCGACCCGCTCGGGGAAGACCCCGGCTGCGCCTATCGACCGGCGGCCTGAATCTCGAGTCCCGCCGATAATCGGGGGATGCTGGGTGCGCGCCGCGATCCCCTGAGGGCCGGAGACTCAGCCCGCGGAATGCTGCTGGGCATGGCTGCGGGCGAGCTGCTGGGCGGGGGTGCCGCCCTCCCCCTCACCTGGCATGCCCTCACCCTCGCGGAGTGCCTGGCGGAGTCGGGACGCCTGGTCCCCGATCGCGTGGTAGCCGCCTGGTTGGAGCTACCACCGGAGCACCGTCTCCCGGCCGCGTCCGCCACCGGCATCGCCCTCCGGATGGCTGCCCGGGGGATGGACGCGGGGGAGCTGGGCCCGGCAGCGGCCTCGGCGGCGGGGGCGGCAGCCCTGGACCTGCCGCTGGTCCGGGTGCTGCCGGTGGCGCTGGCCGCCTCGCGCAGCGGGGCCGCCACCCGCGCCTGGGCCCAGCTGGCCGCCGGGATCACCCACGGGGAGCTTTTGGCCCAGCTGGCGGCGGTGGCGACCGCGCTGCTGGCGCGTGACCTCCTCACCCTCGACCTGGAGGACAGCCTGGTCCGAACGGCCCAGGCGGTGCGGGAGGAGGCGCCCGAGGAGTTCCAGCGGCGGCTCCGGCCACCGGAGCCGGGGGCCGGCGTACCCGAGGGAGCGGATGCGCCCGACGTCCTGGGGGCTGCGGTGGCGGCCCTGGCCGGGGCTCGCACCTGGATCGAGGCGGTGGCCGCGGCCAGCTCGCGCAGCACCCCGCGGGACCAGCTGCCGGCTCTCGTGGGCGGGCTGGCGGGAGCCCGCTGGGGGCTGCGGGGCGTGGACCAGGAGGTGCTGGGGCGACTTTCCGAGGATCTTCCCGCCCGGCTCCTGGCCGCGGCGGAGCTGGTGGACACCGGCCCGGTGGAATCACCGCTCGCCCCCTCGGGCTGGGCGTGGCCCGACCCTCGATGATCCGCTCCTTGCTGGTGGTGGACGGCACCAACGTCAGCTGGGCCTGGCCCCGGGCCCGCCCGCTCATGGTGGCCGGCCGCCACCAGGACGCCCAGGCCCTGCTCCTCGCCTACAGCCAGAGCTCACCTCTGCTCACCCAGCACGAGGAGCTGGTGATCGTCTTCGACGGCCCGCCGCACCGCCTCCCGGGGGCCCGCAGCCCGCGGGTGCGCGTCCTCTATCCGGATCCCGGCACCTCTGCGGACCACCGCATCATCGAGCTGGTGGAGGTCCACCGTCACCGCGGGGCACCCGCGCTCCTGGTCAGCAGTGACCGGGCACTCCGCGATGCGGTGCGGAGCCTGGGGGCGACCACCATGGGGGCGATGGAGCTGATCTCAGCGATAGATCGGCGGGGAG
>JAJZGN010000217.1 GCA_021798435.1 bacterium
CGACTCCCTCCCAGGGAGGACGGTGGTGGTCACGGACCGCGCCAACTTCCCCACCGACCGCTACCTCTTGGCCGGACTCGCGGCCAGCCGCGGGTTGAAGCTCAGGTCGGTGGACTTCGACGAGGTCACGGGGCCCACCCCGGAGGCCGTTGCCCCGGCGGTGGGTCCGGACACCGCGCTGGTGCTCCTCTCCCACGTCGATTACCGCTCCGGGGCGCTGGCCGACATGGGAGGGATCTCGGCCGTCGCGCGAGCCGCGGGGGCGCTCACCGTGTGGGACCTCAGCCACTCGGTGGGAGCGATCCCGATCACTCTGGACGGGAGCCGGGCCGACCTGGCCGCCGGCTGCACCTACAAGTACGTCAATGCCGGCCCCGGTTCACCCGCCTTCCTCTACGTCAGCCGCCACCTCCAGCGCCGGCTCCAGCAGCCGATCTGGGGATGGATGGGCAAGCGGGACCCCTTCGCCATGGAGGAGCCCTACACCCCCCGGGAGGGCGTCGGTAGCTTCCTGTCGGGCACTCCCCCGATCCTGGGTCTGGCCCTGGTCGAGGAGGGGGTCGAGCTGCTGGCCGAGCTGGGCATCGATAGGGTGCGGTCCAAGAGCCTGGCCCTCACCGCCCACCTCATCCGGCTCGCGGATCGCCGGCTGGAGACCCTCGGGTTCCGGCTTGCCACGCCGCGCGAGGATGAGCGGCGTGGTTCCCAGGTGACCCTGCGCCACCCCCGGGCCAGGGAGCTTTGCGGGCGTCTGGACCGTTCGGGGGAGGTAATCCTGGACTTTCGTCCTCCGGACCGGGTGCGCCTGGGCTGTGCCGCTCCCACCACCTCGTTCACCGATCTGGTCCGGGCGGTCGGCTCCCTGGCCCGGGCGGCGGCGGACCTCGCCTCGAGGGACGCTGGATAGGGGTCCCCCGAGGCCTCTGGGGAGCCGTTCCCCCCGGGTCAGCCGGGGCTGGCGGCGGGCTGAGCCGGCCGGGGGCGGTGGCGCCCACCAAGCCAGATGAAGCCGCCCACCGCCGCCAGGACGTAGGCCGTGTAGGCCAGCACCTGCAGCGCCGTGGGCTGGGCGGCATAGCCCAAGAAGGTGTGGAGGATGTCTCCCAGAGCGCCCCTCTCGCTCAGCTGAGCCGAGGTGTTCCAGAGCGGGTGGGTGAGGAACGGCAGCCACCCCAGCTGCTGGAGGTTCTCCACGGCGTCCGCCAAGAGGCCGGCGGCGAAGAGCATCAGCACGGAGCCCACGATCTGGAAGAAGCGCCCGAGATTCAGCCGGTGGCCGAGTCGGTAGATGGCGAAGGCGATCGCCAGCGCCGTCAGCAGCCCGAGCCCCGCCCCGAGCGCCGCCGCCGGCACCGAGGCGGCGAAGTTGGCCTGGCTGCCGGCGGCCGCGAAGAAGATGGCCAGGGTGAAGACCACGGTCTCAAGTCCCTCTCGGCCGACGGCCTGGAAGGCGACCAGCGCCAGGCTGAACCGGGCCCCCCGCCCCATGGCCCGGTCGGTGCGCTCGCGGAGCTCCCGGGACAGCGTGCGGGCGTGGGAGTGCATCCAGTAAGTCATGTAGGTCAGGACGGCGCAGGCCAGTAGGTAGGTGCCGGTCTCGAAGATGGACTGGACCCGGGACCCCTCGTAGGTGTGGATCACCAGGAAGGCCGCGGCACCACCCCCGAAGGCCAGCGCAACGGCGGCTCCCACCCCCAGATAGACGTCGCGGAAGTGGTCCCGATGCCCGCTCCGGGCGAGGTAGGCCAGCAGGATGGCGATGACCATGCTGGCCTCCACCCCCTCCCGAAGGAAGATCACGAAAGTGGGCAGCATGAACCCCGATACCTCCTGGTCCCGATCCGGAGCGGCGCTCGCCGCCCCGGCTACGGTAGGGAGGTTAAATCGTATCTGTCAAGTCGGAATATGCGACCATCTCGGACTCAGGTCGGCTCCGGCGGCTGGTACGGGCCCTGCATCTCCTTCAGGAACTCCTCGTACTCCGCCTCATCCATCCACTCCCGCGACCGCAGCGCGCCGGAGCGATACCAGCCAAAGCTCATCGCCGCAGCTCCCAGGACCAGGATCCAGGCTCCCACATCGGCGAGGCTCAGGTGGTGGCTGATGATGGGGACCACCACAGTGACGACCCCCACCACCGCGTACACCACCCACATCCCCACCTCGGTCCGGGTCAGCTTCGGGATGGGGCGGTCGGCGTTACCCCTGGGGCTGCTGGCTGGGAGCACGTCCGGATCTTACGCTCGGCCGGGCCGGTCCCGAGGCGCCTCCGGCTTGCTCACCGACTGCGGCCGGATCCGCGTCGGCGCGGGGTTCGCCACCGGCTCGGGTGGGGCGGCCCTAGTTGGCGCCATCCACTCGCCACCGCCGACCCTCGTCCAGCCCCCGCCCCCACCGTGTGAGGTCTCATCCCATGCGCTGCGGCGCCTGGTTCCGCGCCCGCCCACTAGCTAGCGCGGGGGCGGGCTCCCCGGTCGGGGGCGGACATGTGCGCGCCGCGGGAAATGTGCTTCCATCCACCAAATCTCTCGTTCCAGATTGACAAATCCAGGTTTTTGGGCGAAAATATCCACATGAAAGACGACGAGCAGATCGAAGAGATCCTCCGCCAGGTGGCGGCCGGCGGGCTCTCACCGGAGGAGGCGGCGGCGAAGTTGGCCGAGATCCGCAGGGGTGGGGCGGTGGCCGTGGCCGAGTCCCCGGTGGCCCGCGTGCGCGTGACCGGTCTGGTGCACCCCACCAGGGTTGTGGGCGATCCCGAGGTCCGGGACGCCGTGGTGACCGGTCCCCATCAGGCGGCCAGGGAGGGCGATGCGCTTGTGATCCGGGGGATGCCCCTCTCGGACGCCTCGGGGTGGTTCTCCTTCCACTGGCCGGAGAGGACCCCCTTTGGAGCTCATGAGATGCCTCTGCGGCCGATCGTGGTGAGGATGAATCCCAACCTGCCCCTGGAGGTCGAGATGGCAGCTGGCCTGCTCACGGTACAGGGCATCCTGGCGCCCATCCGCGCCGACATCCAGGCCGGAAGCGCCAAGCTCACCGGGGTGACCCAGCCGCTGGACCTCAAGGTCACCTGGGGCACCGTCGCGGTGGAGGGCGTCTTCGCTGCCGGGACCTCCAGGGTGCGCTGTGACGCCGGCACCGTGAAGGTGGTGTTGAAGCCGGGGTCCAGCGTCAAGGTGGAGGCTCGCAGCACCCTGGGCAAGATCACCCTGCCCGGGGATGACCCCGGCCTGGCGGCCGGGTGGACCATGGGCGGAGACGTCCGTCACGTCACCGTGGGGGAGGGTGCGGGAGAGCTCCAGCTCGAGGCCACCACCGGGGCCGTCTGGGTGGAGCTGGGTTGACC
>JAJZGN010000026.1 GCA_021798435.1 bacterium
GTCGCCGGGTTCCCCGCGCCCGGGCAAGGCCTGGAGGCGCCCCGGGAGCCGGTGGCCGAGCCCCAGAACGGCCTGGTCGAGCCCTTGGCCACGCCCTCGGATTTCGAATCCGCCCCGGAGGAGTCCGCACCCGAGGAAGATCGGGCCTCGGACGCCGCCTCGTCGATCGAGGGCGACATAGCACCGTGGTCCTCGGATACCGAGGTTCACCCGGACCCGGGCGCAAACCTCGGGGCCGGGGATTCGCTCCTCGCTGCGGAGACGGCGGAGGAAGTGCCGGAGGTCTCCGTGTGGGCATCGCCGCCGCCCACTGGGAGCGTGGCTCCCTCCGCCGAGGAGGGCTGGACTCCGAGCGCCACCGAGCCTGGGCAGGACGCCGGCGAGGTCCTCGAGGCAGCGGGGATCGAGGCCCTCGCCGAAGGGCCAGGGCTCGACCCCGGCACCTCAGCCGACGCCGGAGAGGATTCCGATCCCATCTTCCAGGAGGGGCCTGAGTACCCGGACACCCTGGTGGCCGACTACCAACCGGTTGCCACTGGCCTCTGGGCATCGGACGGCTCTGGCCCCGACGCCACGGACCCGCCCCCAGCGGGGGTGGAGGGAATGGCATCGATAGAGGAGACGGAGGAGGTCGCCGGGAGCGGCCAACCGTCCGACGAGGTCTCGCCCACTTCCTGGGCTAGCCATCAGGAGGGGCCGGTTCCCGACCTCCCACCCGCGGCGGAGATCCCGGGCCCACCCATCGAGGGGAGCACCGTCGACTCGGCGCCGGCGGCCGGCCACCTCGATCCGATCCTGGGCGACGAGTGGGATGCGGCTCCCGCCAGCAGCGAACCCTGGGATCCGGGCGCCCACCTCGAACCCCCCGCTTCGCTCGAGCCCCAAGCCGATGACCAGGCCCTCGAGCCCTCCGAGCCCGCCACCGACAACCCCTGGACGGCGGCCGGCGAGGGGGATGGCCTGGAGGCTCAGCCTGGGCCCTGGCAGCGGAGCTGGGAGCCCGATCCCCTGCCTGTGTGGTCGCCGGCCCTCCCACCGATCCCTCCCTGGCCGAACGAGCTCCCGGCCGCCGGTGCCGAAGAGGCGTCTGCCGACGAGGTCATGGAGGTGGCCCAGGAGGAGGCGGCCGTGCTGGAGGAGCCGCCGGCTCCCGCTGAGGTGCCGGTCTGGATCCCGCCTCCTCCCTCGCTGCCGAGTTCGGTGACCGACGGTTGGGTGCCCAGGCGCGACCTCCTGGACATCCCCGCCCAGCCGCCGACCCCCGTGGCCGCCGAGCCGCTGTCCCCGCCGGTCCGTCCTGTGGACTCGGTGGTGCCCCCGCGCCGGCCCCCGAGCGAGGAGACCACGGGATATCAGCGGATTCCACCGCCCCACCGCCCCGAGGGCCCCAGAAAGCGGCCGGTGGCGTCGAGGCCGGCGGCCCCGGGGCCACGGAGCTGGACCCGGACCGGCACCATCGCGGTGGCCGCGCTGGCGGTGTTCCTGATCGGTTGGGCCCTGACCCACCGCACCACTCCCACCCCGGCGCCGGCCAAGACCACCCACAGCTCCCCCACCCCCAACTCCTCCCACTCCCCCGGCGCCTCCCCGAGCGCCCCGGCCACAACGGCCCCCGCCCTCGCCCTCACCGGACAGCAGACGTTCGGCGGAGGCGGCAGCGGCTATCAGATGCAGACCGCGCGGTACGGACTGCACCAGAGCGGCGCCCAGCTCTGGGTGGTGTTCCAGATGGTGTCCGGCACCGGATCTCCCAAGATCACGACCGGCTTCGACGGCGCCACCACCCTCTACGTGGAGATGCAGGGCGTGTCCCCCGGGGCGGCGGTGCCTCAGCCTCCCTCCGGGGAGCTGGTGACCAGCGTCAAGGTCGGGCAGGTGCCCGGTTTCAGCGGGGCGGTGTACATCCTGCAGCTGAGCCGGGCGGCCCAGGTCAGCGGCTACCTGCTGCCCGGGACGGACACCGGCTCCGCCGGGGAGCGGGTGGTCCTCCAGCTCCAGTAACGTTCAGTTCAGGGTGTAGCTGGGCGGCCGGACCATCCGGTTGGCCAGCCCCCGCTCCAGGAACGTCGCCTCCCGGCGCAACAGGCTGAGCTCTCGGCGCAGCCGCTCCAGGGGCCGCCGCTCCTCCAGGATCAGCTGGCGGGACTCCAGTTCGACCACCAGGTTCTGGGCTACCGCCCAGGAGAGGTCGGTGGGGTCCTTGGGAAGCTCGTTAAAGGCGGGAAGGTCAAGCCCCATCGCCACCAGCCCCCGGCGGTACGCCTCGTACACCGGTCGCAGCTGGTCGGCGGCGGTGTCCGCATACCAGGCTGGGGGGAGGTCGGTGAGGGGTTCGACCTCCGCCTGGGGGTACGCGGCCCCCGCCGCCAGCGCCACCAGCCGGAAGCGAGTCTCCCCTCGGGCCAAAACCTCGCTCTCTCCGCCGGGGAGCCGGCTCACCTCACCGATGCGGGCCAGGGTGCCAACCCGGAAGCTGAGGGGCGCGGGGTCCAGGTCACTCCCCTGGCGGATGGCCACCACCCCGAACGGCTCCTGGTGGAGGACGCAGTGCCGGACCAGCGCCCGGTACCGGGGCTCGAACACCCGGATGGGCAGCTCGGCCCCGGGGTACAGGACCTGCCCCAGGGGAAAGAGAGGGATGAGGCTCACGCCAAGGGAGTATGGGGCCAGGGGGTCGGAGCCGTCAGATGCGCTCCAGGGGCTCGAGCCCGAGCAGCTGAAGCGAGCGCGCCAGGGTGGCGCGGAGGGCGTCCACCAGCTGCCGTCCCTGGGCCCGGAGCGAGGGATCCTCCACCCGGTAGAGCCGGTCGGTGTGCTCGTAGTAGTCGTTGAACGCCGTGGCCAGCTCGAAGGTGTACCCGGCCAACGACGAGGGGGAGAGGCTGCCGGCCGCCTCCGCCGCGGCCCGGGGAAAGGCGGCGATCTGCTTCACGAGGCGCCTCCCCTCCGGGGCCAGCCGGAAGGGACCGGGATCGGCCTCCACCGGCTCCACCCGGCGCAGGATCCCGCAGGCCCTGGCGTGGGCGTACTGCAGGTAGACTCCGGTGTCCCCGCTGGTGCGCAGCGCCTCGTCGAAGTCGAAGTTGATGATCGAGTTGAGGCCGAAGCGCAGCAGGTAGTAGCGAACCGCGCTGGCGGCCAGGACCTCTGCGGTGCGCTGGTCCCGGGCCTTGGGCCGCACCAGACGGACCGCCGCGTCCAGGAGGTCGTCCGCCCCCACCTCGATGCCGTGCCGGCCACTCAGGGCGTACATGGTCCGCCCCGGCTCGGTCTCCACTCCGAGGGCGGCGGCCGCCCGGGGGGAGAGGGCCACCACCTCGTAGGCCAGGTGGAACAGCTGGTCCGCCTGGGGCTCGTGCCCCAGCCGTCGCAGAGCCTCGCGGACCACCTTCTGGGGGGCGCTCTGCCGCTGGTCAATCACGTTGACGACCCTCCCGGCCCGGCCGAAGGAGGTGGGGTCCAGGTCGTCATCGCCGGCCTGGGCCGAGGAGGTGGCGGGACCCCCGGGCGCCCAGGGGTGGTAGCGGAAGTCCAATCCCAGGAGCCCAAACTTCCAGAGGTGGTAGGCGATGTCCTTGGCGGTGTAGGTGGCCAGCCCGTCGCTCTTGATGAGCACCTTCGCCTCTCCCGTCTCGGGGTCGGTCTCGCCTTCGGTCATCGGCAGCACCAGGCACCCCGCGAGGGCCCCGCTTGAGACCCGGACCGTGACACCCATCTCCTCCATGAGATCGAGGGCCCGGCCCAGAAAGCCCAGCTCGAGGATGTCTGACTCCCAGGTCAGGAGGTCGTAGCCGACCCCGGCCCGCGCCATGGTGCGCAGGTGGGCGTCCACGATCTGACTAGTGAGCTCCTTGGCCGCCCTGGCCACCTCACCGCGGCGACCCTCGATCTGGCGCAGGGTGTCGCGGCGCAGCTCGAGAAGCCGCGGCTCGGCCTCATAGCGGCGGAAGACCTCGACATAGCACCGGGAGCAGAAGCGGTCGAAGGGCTCGCCGTCGGCCGGGGAGAGCCCCAGCTCGCGGATCCCCACCAGCACGTCCGCCACCTGGACCCCGGTGTCGTCGATGTAGTTCTGCACCTCCACCCGCTGACCCTGGGAGCGGAGCAGCCGGGCCACCGTGTCCCCGATGCAGGCGTTGCGCAGGTGTCCCACGTGGGCGGCCTTGTTGGGATTGGTGGCGGTGTGCTCCACCACCACCTTGGGGCCGGGGTCGTGCCTCTCGGCAACCACCTCACCCCATCCCAGGGCGGAGGCCACCACCTCGGAGGCGTAGGTGGCCATCTCGATCCGAAGGTTGACGTACCCGCCGCCGGTCACGGTCACCTCGGCGGTGTGCCGGGGCGGCTCGAGCCGGCGCGCCAGCTCCTCGGCGATGGAGGCGGGCGGGCGCCGGAGGACCTTGGCGAGCCTGAAGGCGATCGGCGAGGAGAGGTCACCCGCCGTCTCGAGGGCGGACGGCTCGACGGCCGCCGGCAGGTCCTCCTCCACCCCGAGCTCCCGGGCCGCCCGGGCGAGGGCGAGGGCGAACTCCAGCTCCAAGTCAGGCATCCGCCTGATACTACCGGCTGGCGAGGGCCGGCCCCCACCGCCCGACCCGGCCGCGGGGGAGGCCGTCTAGACTTTTCTCATGGAAGCCGAGACCGAGACCAGTCTCAGCGCCGACGAGATCGCCCACCGGCTGTACCAGGCCCTGGCGGCCTCCGGCCACGCCGCCTACTGCCCCGCCCACCTCGGCCCGCTCTACGACGAGTCGGTGGGGCGCTGGGGGGGTGGGGGCCTCACGCCGGAGTGCAGCTGCGGTCGCGACACCGCCCTCGCCGCCTACGAGACCTGGAGGTCAGGCCGCTAGGGAGCCCGAAGGAAGGCGGGGCCGGGCGCCGGCCCGATCCGCCTCAGACCAGCGGGTCCAGCTTGGCCTTGAGGGAGGACTTGGGCTGGAAGCCGACCAGCCGCTGGACCGCCTGGCCGCCCTTGAAGAGGATGAGGGTGGGGATGCTCATGACGCCGAACTTGCCGGCGATGTTGGGGTTGGCGTCCACGTCCAGCTTGGCCAGCCTGATCCGGGGCCCGTAGTCCTTGGCCAGCTCCTCGACCACTGGGGCCAGCATCAGGCAGGGCTGGCACCACCCGGCCCAGAAGTCGACCAGCACCGGCACCTCGGACTGGATCACCTGGGTGTCGAAGGTAGCGTCGCTGACATTCAGAGGCTCAGCCATTCTTGACTCCTGTGCCGGTGGCTCCGGCGCTGGCTCCGCTCGGAGCTGGGTTGACGTCGGCCTTGGAGGCGGGCTCCGTCTTGGCGGCGGGCGCGGCGGGTTCGGGGGCGGTGCTCTTGGGGGAGGTGATGGCGCCGGAGCCCGAGGAGCGGGAGTCGGTCTTGTAGAAGCCCTGGCCCTTGAAGACGATCCCCACCGGGAAGACCACCCGGCGGACCCCCGCCCCGCAGCTGGGGCAGACCGTGAGCGGGTCGTCCACGATCGGCTGGACGACCTCGAACTCGTGGTTGGCCTGGCAGCGGTAGGCGTAGGTCGGCACTTCGATATCAGCGTACCCGATCGCGGCCGCGCCTAACCCGGGGCACCCGGCCGGCGCCCCTTCGCCTCGAGCTCGCGCCGACCCGCTGCCAGGCCGGCCCTAGCGCGGCCGGGGGCAACCTCCGCCTCCGGTCCTGGGCCGACGAGGCCCCTACCTCGGGGTGGAGCCCGGCCCGACCATCTGCGTCTCCATCAGGACCAGCCCGCTGGGGACCTTGGGGTAGAAGTAGGTGGACTTCTGGGGGAGCACCTCCCCGGCCAGCGAGGCCTCCACCACCGCCGACAGCGGGGTGGGGTTGAGAAGGAAGGAGAGTCCTCCCCGGCGGCGGCCGGCCGCGATCGCCTCCTCTTGATCTCTGGAGTGCCGCACCCGCCCCGCCGCCGCCGCCGCCGGCCCTATCCCCAAGATCGTCTCCAGAACCTCGCGGTTGAGGACGGACACGTCCAGCTGGGCCGCCCCGTGCTGCGATACCTGGCGGCGGCGGGAGGCGGTACCCACGGTCTCGGCGTCCAGCACCACCAGGGCGTGGTGCTCGGCGCCGAGCTCCCTCGCCCGGAGCTGGGCGCTCGGGACGTCCTCAGAGGTGGCCACCTCCCAGCCGGAGCCGGAGAGGGCGGTGAGCACCTCGTCGGCGGCCAGCGGGCTCTGATCCAGCACCCGGTGGGTGGCCAGGATCAGGTGGTCGGTCGAGCGCAGCGGGGTCACCAGGGCGAGCACCCAGGGAAGGCGGAGTGCGAGGGCTGTCTCGTAGCGGTGATGGCCGTCGGCGATGAACATCCGGCCCGCGGACAAGCCGGCGCAGATGGAGCCCGCCAGGTCGGGATCGGTGACCGGCCAGAGGCGGTGGTGCTCCCGGCCGTACTCGCCGCGCAGCCCCGCCTCCGCCGCAGCCGGCCGGTCCGCCGCGGCCTCCAGCCCGGCCCCCACGTCATCCGGCCCGTCGTGGAGGAGGAGCAGCGGCGAGGTCTGGACCCCGGTGGCTCGAAGGAGACGTAGGCGGTCCTCCTTGGGGCCGTCGAGGGTCAGCTCATGGCGCAGGATCAGCTGGCTCTCGTGGGCGGCGGGCTGCACGGCCACGAACGCCCCGAGCCGCCGGTGGACTGCGCCACCCTGGGGATCGGGGTAGAGGTGCTCGTGGACGTAGACCGCGGGCGATGCCTCCCGCAGCAGGAAGCCCTGCTCGCGCCAGGTGCGGAGGTGGTCGCGGGCCCTCGTGTAGCGGTCCCGCTCACCGGGCTCATCGTCAGGGTAGTCCTTGCCCAGCTCCACCCGGACCACGTTCTGGAGCGCCCGGGAATACAGCCGCTCCTGCAGCTCGGGACCGATGACGTCGTAGGGCGGCGCCAGCACCGCGGCCAGCTCGATCCGCCTTGGGTCGTACCGGAGAGCGGGGAAGGGGCTGACCGTGGGCAACTCGGGGCTAGAGCTCCACCAGCCGCGCCGACTCCACCCCGGGAATGGCCCTGAGGCGGGCGGCGACCTCGTCGGGCACCGGGTCGTCGAGGCTGAGGGCGGTGACCGCCCGCCCGCGCGGAGCGTCCCGGCCCACCCGCATCTCCCCGATGTTCACGTTGGCCTCGCCCAGCAAGCGGCCCAGGTCGCCGATGAGCCCGGGACGGTCCAGGTGGCGCAGCACCAGGAGTCGCCCCTCCGGCACCAGGTCGACTGGGAGCCCCTCCAGGCGGATGACCCGCGGCTCCCCCAGAACCACGGCCCCCTCGATCTCCCCCGCCCCGTCACCGTCCACGCGCAGGAGGAGAGAGGACGTCCCGAGGTCCGGGGCGCGCCGCTCCCGCACCGCGATCCCGTGTCGGGCCGCGATCGCCTGCGCGTTGACCGGGGTCACCGGGTCGTGGCTGAAGTGGCGCAGGAGCCCTCCGAGGGCAGAGGCGGTGATGGCGGCCGGCTGGACGCGGGCGACCTCCCCGCGGTACTCCAACTCAACAGCCCGCACCTTCCCCCCGCCGAGCTGGGCCCAGAGGCTGCCTAGCCGCCAGGCGAGGTCCTGGTAGGGGACGACCACCGAGGCCTCCTCGGGGGACACGGGGGGCGAGTTCACCGCCCAGCGGGCCGAGCGGCCCTCCAGGACGTCGCGCACCTGAGCCGCCACCTCCGTGGCCACCGAGAGCTGAGCCTCGATGGTCGAGGCGCCCAGATGAGGGGTGACGAGGATGCGGGGGTCGTTGAGCAGAGGATGGCCGGGTGGCGGCGGCTCCTTGGTGAAGACGTCGAAGGCGGCGCCGGCCAGGTGGCCAGAGGCCACCGCCGCCGCCACCGCTCCCTCGTCCACGATCCCGCCCCGGCCCACGTTGAGCACCCTCGCTCCCCGGGGCAGCAGGGCGAGCTCTCTGGCGCCGATCAGCCCCCTCGTGGCGTCGGTGAGAGGGGTGTGCACGGTGAGGAAGTCGGTCCGGCCCAGCCCCTCCTCCAGCGCCACCAGCTCGACCCCGAGCTGCTGGGCCCGCTCCGGCGCCACCAGGGGATCGAAGGCCAGGACCTGCATCTGCAGCCCCATCACCATTTTGGCCAGCTCCGCGCCGATCTTCCCCAGCCCCACCACCAGAAGGGTCTTGCCGCGCAGCTCGGTGCCGACCAGCCGGGATCGCTCCCAGCGGCCCTGGCGCAGGGAGGAGTCGCCCTGGGGGATGTTGCGGGCCAGGGCCAGCATGAGAGCCAGGGTGTGCTCCGCGGCGGCCACGGTGTTGCCGGTGGGGGCGTTGACCACCAGGATGCCCCGGCGGGTGGCGGCCTCCACGTCGATGTTGTCCACCCCCACCCCGGCGCGGCCGATGACCCGCAGCTGGCTGCCGGCCTCGATCACCGCCGCGGTCACGCGCGTCTCGCTGCGGACCAGAAGCGCCGCATATGCGGGGACCAGCTCGGCCAGCTCCGCTTCCGAGAGCTTGAGGCGGACATCGACCTCGGCGGTGCCCTCCAGGAGGTCCAGGCCGGCGGGAGCTATGGGGTCGGCCACCAGGACCCGCGGCGGCCGGTCTACCTGGGCAGGCAAGCGATCATTCCCCGAGGTGCCGAGCGCCTGGGCTCCGCCTCCGGCGGGCGGCGGCGTCGGCGTCCCCCCACGTCCCTCGCCACCTTCACCGGGTAGGCGTGCTGGGGCCCTGCGGTTGGTCGAAGAGCCGGATCCCCCCCAGGATCCCCGCCTGGTTGTCGACCAGGGTCACGTCGCCGCCGAGGTGAGCCTTGACGTGGGCCGAGTTGCCCCCGCCGATGTACAGGTGGTCGAAGAAGAGCAGCTGGCGGACGGTCTCCACCATCTTGGCAACCCGCTTGTTCCAGCACCGCTTGCCCAGCTTGCGCAGCGCCTCGTCGCCCACGTACTCGTTGTAGGTGAGCCCCCGGCGCAGCGGGTGGTGGGCCAGCTCCAGGTGTGGCCCCAGCACCCCGTCCTGGAAGACGGCGCTGCCCAGGCCGGTCCCCAGGGTGAGCACCACCTCCAGCCCCTTGCCGGCGACCACCGCCAGCCCCTGGACGTCCGCGTCGTTGCCCACCCGGGTCTCGTGGCCGAGGGCCCTGGCGGTCTCCGCGGCCAGGTCGAAGCCCACCCAGCTGCGCTCCAGCTCAGGGTCCACCGGGCTGTCGTCACCCTTGGGGCGCACGAAGTGGGGGGCGCTGAGCACCCTTCCATTCCGGACGACCCCGGGGAAACCGACCGCCACCCGGTCGACCGCCGGAAGTTGAGATGCGATCTGCCGGAAGATGTCGAGGAGCTTCTCCGGCGTGAGGGGATAGGGCGTGGGGACGCGGACCCGATCCGCGAGCACCTTGCCCCGCCGGTCCAGCGCGTCCCCCTTGATCCCGGTCCCGCCGACGTCCAGCGCCAGGGTGACGGGCTTGCCCGGGGTCGCGGTCGCCTTGGTCCTCGCCCCGGTCCCTGTGGTCGGGCCGGCCATCCCTTCAGACCTCAGTGCTGGTCGCTGGAGAAGGGCAGAAGTGCCATGTGCCGGGCGCGCTTGAGCGCGACCGTGAGCCGACGCTGGTGCAGGGCACAGGTGCCGGTCACCCGGCGGGGGAGGATCTTGCCCCGCTCACTGATGTAGCGGCGGAGGCGGGCCACCTCCTTGTGGTCGACGTTGACGATCCGCTCCAGGCAGAAGTTGCATACCTTCCGGGGGCGGCGGCGGGCGAAATCCGACATTCTGAGTCTCCTACGCTTGCCGGGGCGCGGCGGCCACCGGGCTAGAAGGGGATGTCATCGGGATCGATGTCCCCGTCCGAGATGTCGGCCGGTTCCGGCGCCGACGGGGCACTCCCGGCGGGGCCGGGGAACGGTGCGACCCGCGGGGACGCCTCCTGCCCGTCGGCGGGCCGGGAGTCCAGGAACTGGATGTCACTGGCGTTGACCTCGGTCCGGTAGCGCTTCTGGCCGTCCTGGCCTTCCCAGGACCTGGTCTGCAGACGCCCCTCGAGGTACACCAGGCTGCCCTTGTGGAGGTACTGGCCGGCCAGCTCCGCCAGCTTGCGCTGCCCCATGTTCCAGACCACCACGTCGTGGTAGTCGGTGAACTCCCGGCGCTCCCCCTCCTGGGAGGTGCCGTACCGGTTGGTGGCAATTCGCAGCTGGGTCACGGGAAGTCCGCTCGGGAGGTAGCGCATCTCCGGATCGGCGGTGCAGCGGCCGATCAGCATCACCCGGTTGAGAGAACCCGCCATCGCTACTCCTCCCCCTCGTCCGGCTGGGCCGCTTCGTCCTGCTCCACGGCCGGGTCGGCCTCCACCGTCTCGTCCGGCTCAACGGGGCCCTCTGCCTCCGGCCCCTCGACGCCTTCGTCCGCCACCTGGTCGTCCCCGGGGACGCCGGCCTCCGCCCGGCGGGAGCGCACCCGGGGCCGGCCCCGGCGGTCCTCGTCCTCGGGCAGGTAGTAGACCTGGCTCAGGGTGATGAGGCTCCGAATGACCCTCTCATCCAGGCGGAGCTGTCGCTCCAACTCGCGGAGGCTCTCTCCGGGAAGGCTGATCTCCTTCAGGACGTAGTACCCGTCGGTGAAGCCGGTGATCTGGTAGGCCAGCCGGCGCCGTCCCCAGAGGGAGGACTTGGCGACTTCGCCACCGTCGGCCGCGACCACCTCGGCGATCTCGTCCATGGTGGTCCTGACCTGCTCGTCGTCCAGGTCGGGCCGGAGGATGTAGAAAAGTTCGTACTCGCGCAGCAAGGGGCGCCTCCCAGATCCTATGGAGATGCAGCCGGCTGGGGACCGGGTGCAGGTGACCCGGCGATCTTAGCAGAGCTCGGCTGGGGGGCCGGTCCCGGCCCCTGCCTCAGCGCGCGCGGGGCCGCCGGGCCGGAGGGCGCAACCTTGGGATCAGAGGTCCGCGCCCAGCTGACCCGCGAGACGGTTCCCGTACCACCTGGTGAAGAGGGCCACGCCACCTGCCAGGACCGCCGCCAGCAGCAGGGTCACGAGGGGATGGGAGGCACCGCTGCCGAGCGGAAGCAGGGCGCCGATGAGACAGCCCAGGGCCATCCCCAGAGAGAGGGAGCCCAGGGAGATGAGGGGAAGCCAGACCGCCACCTTCATGGCCCTCGAGACCGGGGGCTCCTTCATGACTGCCAGCCGGTCGCGGCGGATCACGGTGAGGCTCTGCACGTAGTTCAGCCCCGGGGTGACCGTGATCCCCACCACGGTGGCCCCGGACTTCACCCGCTCGAAGAACTCGGGTCTGACCCGGAACTGCTCGACATTGCGGCCGACGTTGATGGCCAGGGTCGCCAGCGTGGGGGTGGGCGAGATCCGGCTGGCGCCCACCAGCTGACCCTGGATGCTCCTGGACTGAGCCTTGCGGTCTCCCCTTGCCGTGAGCCAGGCCGGCGCCGTGACCGACATGGTGACGCCGGAGATGAGGAGCGCCACCACCACCACCACCACGCCCAGGAACAGGTCCTTCTGCCCCAGCTCCACGAGGAGACCCAGCACCGCCAGGGCGATCAGAACCGCGCTGAGCAGGAGCGAGAGCAGGGCGACCCGGGTCACGAGGGAGGGGGCGAATCCCTCCAGCATCCCGCCCCGCTGCATCACCTCGCTGCGCTTGGGCACCTGGGCCCGCTCACGCACCATGGTGCGCTGCTGGGTCTCCAGCCGGGCCTGGCGGCGGCGCAGCTCGCGGCTGCCGGGGTTGCGCATGGGAGGTAAAGGATCGCACCTCGACGGGGGCCGGTGTGCGCGTTCCGCCCTCAGCCCTCGGATCGGTCTCCCCGGGGAACGGGCTGCCGGGGGAGCCCGGCCGGGAAACGGCCCCACCCCGAGATGCGGACGCCCAAAATGCTCGCCGCGCGCCCGGCGCCCGGGCGGAGCCCCGACCGGGCCGGGTGGATAGACTGCCGGGGTGCTCGACCCGGGCCAGCTGCTGGCAGCCTATGACCTGCAGGTCCGGCCCACGGAACATGAGGGGCTGCCGGAGGGAGTGCGGGCCGAGGCGGACGGTCCGATCGTGCGGGTCGTGGGACGCAAGGAGGGATTCATCAGCGCGCCCCGAGACCTGGGCCTGAACGGCCCGGAGCTGGACGCCCTGATCCGAAGGCAGCGCGACTTCTTCGCCGCCCGGGGGGAGGCGGTGGAGTGGAAGCTGCGGAGCCACCACCTGCCCACTGACCTCCCGGGCCGGCTCGCCGCGGCCGGGTTCCACGCCCAGGAGGAGGAGACGGTGCTCGTCGGGCTGGCCGAGGAGATGGCGGCGGCTGGGGCGCCGACCCCGGAGGAGGTTGAGCTGCGCGAGGTGGAGGGGGAGACTGACCTCCGGCGCATCGCGGCGCTGGAGGCCGCGGTGTGGGGCGAGGACCGCAGCTGGCTCTCAGACGACCTGCTGGCGCGCAAGCGAGCTGACCCCGCCAGGCTGCGGATCCTCTGGGCGACCGCGGAGGGTGAGGTGGTCTCCGCCGCCTGGCTGGAGTTCAACCCGGGAACCGAGTTCGCCGGACTTTGGGGCGGTTCGACGCTGGCGGGATGGCGGCGCCGCGGCATCTACCGGGCCCTGGTGGCGTTGCGGGCGCAGCTGGCGGTGGCCGCCGGGTACACCTACCTGCAGGTCGACGCCTCGTTCCAGAGCCGCCCAATCTTGGAGCGGTTGGGAATGGTCGCGGTGACCAGCACCACCCCGCACCTGTGGACCCCAGGCGATGGCCTCCCGACGGTCGGTCCTGGAAGCCCCGCTTAGCGGGGTCGACCGATCGCCCGCGCCGCGCCGGCGGCCGCGGCCCACGACGGCTCGCCGGCCCTACCGGGCTCCCCCACAACGCCCGGTCGACGGACACGGTGTTAGGCTTTGCCCGGGTGGGCAAGAGCCGGAAGCAGCCCACCATGTACGGGACCTGAGATGAGCACGGTCTCCGCAGTGGGGGCCCCGGCTCACACCGCGAAGAGGCCACCGGGACCGCATTATCGGATGGCCCCGGCAAAGTGCGACCTCGGTTCCGACCTGGGCCGGCTTCTGAAACGGGGTATCCGCCTCATGCCGGGCCACCAGAGCGAGGAAGTAGACACCTCGGGCGAGCCCGCCCTTGTGCCGTCGGTGCATGACGAGATCGCTCGAAGGCGCCAGGAGCATCCCCCCAAGAAGGGAATGCTGTTCAACGTCGTCGTCACCGTGGTCGAAATTGGCGGTGCCATCGCGCTGTTCCACGTCGCCCAGCAGATGGGCGCCAGTGACGTGGTCAGCTACCTGGTGGGCAGCATCGGTCCGGTCCTGGGCGGGTTGGTGGTCTGGGCCAAAGCCCGCAAGTTCAGCGGGGCTTCGGCCGCGATCTTCGCCTTCACCGCGGTGTCCGCCATCATCGCGGTGGCGGGCAGCACGGCCCCCAAGATCCTGCTCTACAAGGACTGCGCGGCCACCGGCCTGATCGGCCTGATCTTCTTGGGATCGTGTGTCGTGGCCCGCAGACCGATCGTCTTCTTCATGGCCCAGCGCTACGGCAGTGACGGCACCCACGACGGGATGGAAGGCTTCGACATGATGTGGGACGCATACCAAGACTTCCGGACCGGCATGTACGTCACCACCTACCTGTGGGCCGCCTTGTTCCTTGTCCAGGCGACGGGAACCGCAGAGATCATCAGCCGGGCCAACTACTCTACCGCGTACGCCTTTGACCAGATCCTGCCCCTGGTCGCTGTCGGCTTGGGTATCGTCGGATCGATAGGAATCGGCCGCCATTTCACCAATAGAGGTAGGGCGCGTGGCGCTGCGGCCACCACCTCGTAGCGACCGCGCCCGATCCCCTCAGGGCAGGTGCTCTCGGAGGGCAATTCCTCCCTGGGCGGTCGAGATGGAGACCCGAAGGTCGACACGGCACAGTCTCTTACGCCATCCGAGAGGAACAGGATCGGAACGAAAGGTCGTGGCCGCCGGATGGATCCCTACTGCGGGCCGTTTGGATGCTCGGATGGGGAGCCGCCTCCGGGCATCGGGGGCCCCGCGGTCCTTCCTCCTCGGCGTCCCCGTGGAGAGTTCCCTTTGGCCGCACGCTGCCGGGAGCTGTTTCGCCACCGCCGACAAGTCGCAGGCAGTGCTCCTGGGCCTGGTCGACTTCCCCACGTTCCTCGGTGGCGAGCCGGTCTAGCTGTCCGCGGGCGATGTGGAGATGCCGGCGCGCCTGGATGCGGGCAGCGGCCCCATCGGCTCCTGGCCCGACCGCTCCGCGAGCCAGCTCCCAGATCGAGCGGATCCCGGGGCCTCGGCGAGGCCCGCAGCGCCGGGGCAGCCGAAGAGGACCTTGGCGGACAACTCGACAGACGGCCGTCTCCACGACCACGCCTCAGGAGCGCCGTAGGGGCCGAAGAGCTCCCGGGGGTGCTTCGAGGGGTTGGGAACTGCTGAGTCGGATAAGACACTAGGCGTCGTACAGGTGTATCATAGGGCAGGATGAAGTTGAGCGAATGGGCTCGAACCCAGGGTGTTCACCCCCGGACCGCCCTGCGCTGGTTCCAGGAGGGGCGGATGCCGGTGCCGGCGCG
>JAJZGN010000218.1:0-2937 GCA_021798435.1 bacterium
AAGTGGTCGGCCCGGTGGGACTCGAACCCACGACCTGAGCTTTATAAGAGCCCCGCTCTCACCAACTGAGCTACGGGCCGCCTGGGCCCAGGATATATCCCGCCGCAGCGATGGGGTTGGAGTATGGGCTGGACCGCCTCAGCGGCCGAGGACCAGGTTGACCTGCTTGTCGGGCACCACCACGACCCGACCGACCTGGCGCCCGTGCAGGAAGTTGGCCACTCGGGCAGAGGAGAGTGCCAGCCGCTCCAGCTCCTCGCTGGCCGTACCTCGGGGCACGGTCACCTGGTCCCGCTTCTTCCCGTCGACCGACACCACGACCACAACTTCGTCCTCCCGAAGCAACTCCGGGTCTGCCTGGGGCCACGGTTGCTGGTGCACCGAGTAGGTGCCTCCAAGGCGTTCCCAGAGCTCCTCCGCCGCGTGGGGACAGTAGGGCGAGAGCAGAAGGGCCAGTGTTTCCAGCGACACCTTGGGGATGGTCCCCCCATGGTCCCGGAGCCGCTTGGCGTACTTCATGAGCTCGGCGATCGCCGTGTTGTACTTCAGCTGCGGGCTATCCTCCGACACCTTCTGGATGCAGCGGTGCCGCACCACCGCCAGCTCGGCCGGCTCGGCCACCTCCCCGACCCTCTCGGCCAGCCGAAAGACCTGCACCAAGAACCGGTATGGGCCGTTGATGCCGGTGTCGCGGAAGTCGCCTCCCTCGGAGAACGGCCCCATGGCCATGAGATACAGGCGGAAGGCGTCGGCGCCGAAACGGTCCAGGTATTCGTCGGGGACGACGACGTTCCCCCGGGACTTCGACATCTTGGCGCCGTCCTTGATTATCATGCCGTGGGCCCGGAAGCGGGTGAACGGCTCCTCAAATTCGAGGTAGCCGAGGTCGTGCAGCGCCATGGCCACAAAGCGCGAGTACAGGAGGTGCAGCACGGCGTGCTCGTTGCCCCCGATGTAGGTGGCTACCGGCAGCCATTTGCGGGTCAGCGTGGGGTCGAAGGCCGCGTCCTGACAGTCGGTGGACGGGTACCTCAGGTGATACCAGGAGCTGTCGAGGAAGGTGTCGGAGACGTCTGTCTCCCGGAGGGCGGGGCCTCCGCACACGGGGCAGGTGGTGTGGAGGAAGCCCGGGTCCCGGCTGAGGGGTGACTCGCCCGTCCCCAAGGGGCGGAAGTCCTCGATGTAGGGGAGAAGCACCGGCAACTGGTCCTCGGGGACCGGCACCGCCCCGTCCACCGGGCAGTGGATGGCCGGGATCGGCGGCCCCCAGTACCGCTGCCGGGAGATTCCCCAGTCCCGCAGCCG
This sequence comes from bacterium, assembly GCA_021798435.1. GTDB lineage: Bacteria > Chloroflexota > Dormibacteria > Aeolococcales > Bog-877 > JAJYXT01. The sequence continues at coordinate 1,306 of JAJZGN010000218.1, forward strand.
GTAGGTGACCTTGGGATGGCCGAGCCCACGCTCGGAGATCGCCGCCACGATGAGCTCCCGGGCCGGGTCGGGAGCCGCCAGGCCGTCGAAGTCGCGGGAGTTGATGAGGGTGCCCCTACCCATGTGGGGTCCCGGGCCGGAATCGCCGCTCACCACGGGCACCACCTTCAGCCCGTGGGCCAAGGCAAAGGCGTGGTCGCGGGAGTCGTGGGCGGGCACGGCCATGATCGCCCCCTCGCCGTACCCGGAGAGGACGTATTCGGCGGCATAGATCGGAAGCTCGTCGCCGGTGAGGGGGTGGCGCGCGTTCCTTCCCAGGGCGATGCCGCTGGTGCTTCCCTCCGACTCCCGGATCCCCGCAATCCGCCGGCGCGCTGCCTCCGCCACGAACTTGGCCACCTCTGCGCGCCGGTCCCCGCTGGCCAGCTCCAGGGTCCGGGAATGGTCCGGGGCAACCACCATGAAGGTGGCCCCGAAGACGGTGTCGGCGCGCGTGGTGAAGACTCGCAACGGGGCGGCGCCGTCGATGGGGAAGTCCAGCAGCGCCCCCTCGCTGCGCCCGATCCAGTGGCGCTGCAGCAGCTTGGTGCTCTCGGACCAGTCCAGATGGTCCAGGTTTCCCAGCAGCCGCTCTGTGTAGTTGGAGGTGCGCAGGAACCACTGCTCCAGCTCGCGCTCCACCACCGCCGCCCCGCACCGCTCACAGGTCCCGTCGGCCATAACTTGCTCGTCGGCCAGCACCGTGAGGTCCCGGGGGCACCACTTGACGTTGCGCCGGGCGCGATAGGCGAGGCCCCCCTTCCAGAGGGTCACGAACAGCCATTGGGTCCATCGGTAGTAGTCGGGATCAGTGGTCTCGACAGTGCGGCTCCAGTCGAACTGGGCGCCGAGCCGGTGCAGCTGCCGCCGGAAGTTGCGAATATTCGCCGCCACCAGCTCGGTAGGGTGGCGGTTGACTTGGAGGGCGAAGTTCTCGCTGTGGATCCCAAAGGCATCGAAGCCAATGGGTTCGAAGACGTCCAGGCCCTGCATCCGCTGGAATCTGCCGTGGGTGTCGGCCCCAGTGAACGCGTACATGTTTCCCACATGCAATCCCTCGGCCGAGGGATAGGGGAACATCATGAGATTGAAGTAAGGCCGGGGGGCAGCGCCGAGCTCGGGCCGATTTAGCCCGGTCTCCTCCCAGCGCCGCTGCCACTTGGCCTCGATCGCCTGGTGGTCGTACTCGGGCGGCATCGGCGGGAGTTCATGATACTGGCGCCGATGCCAGCGGAGCGCTCCCATATACTCCGCCGGATGGCCACCGGTAGTGATCTGGGCGAGGCGAAACGGGGGGTGGAGGTGAAGAGTTCCGTCCCCGCCGCCCCCTCCACCGCCAGCAAGCGGCGGCCCCGGGTCCGGGCCCGGGTGGGGCGCGGGAAGCGCCGACCGTTCGTGATCCGCCGCCCCGGGACCACCGGACTGATCCTCTTCGCGATCGCTGCTCTGGCGGTGCTCGCGGTGGGCGTTTTGGCCGCCTCCCTCACCGTCTTCGCCCCGCTCCCTCCCTCCAACCATGGGGTGGGCTCCGGGTCCACCCCCACGCCGGCGAGCTCGGGGCTGGTGGGCCACCCCCTGGACGGCACCCTGCTG
>JAJZGN010000218.1:2947-3317 GCA_021798435.1 bacterium
TCGGCGCCGGCACGGTGGCGATCCAGCCTTCCTCGGGCACCGCCGTGGATGCGACCGTTACCGCCCAGTCCAAGATCACCCGCGGGGGGGCTGCGGTGCCGCTCTCAAGCCTCATCCCCGGTGAGGCGGTGGTGGTCACGTTCGCGTCCGGTCCCGGGGGCACCCTGGTGGTGGTTGAGCTCCAGGACATAATCTCGCTCCCCACCAACACCCCCAGCCCCACCTTCACCCCGACGCCGACGCCGACCCAGGAGCCGACTCCGAGCTCACCCCCTTCCGCATCTCCGGGCTCCCCTCCGTCGCCCCCCGGGCCCCCTGGCTGACCCCTCTCAGCCAGCGGCGCGGTGGGAGATGGCGATCCCCCGCCGGG
>JAJZGN010000027.1 GCA_021798435.1 bacterium
GGATGAGGCGGTCCAGACGACGCGTCTCGGCCACCATGGCCCGGGGATGGTCCGGATGCCGCAATTGGTCGAGGCCCGGGTCGTCCATGAGCGCGGTGCCGTGACCGAGCAGGGCTGCCAGGGGGGTGCGGAGCTCGTGGCTCACTGTGGCCAGAAGCTCGCGCCGGAAGCCCTCGGCCCGGCGGGTGGCTTCGAGGGCGGCCTCTGTCCGGGCCAGATCTGTCCGGGCTGAGAGGCTGGCCTCGAGCTCGGCTCCCGCCCGCACCAGCCCGGCGTTGGCCGCAGCCAGCCGATCCCTGGCCGTGCGCAGCTCCTCCAGGCTTCGGCGACGCGAGGTGGCCAGCAACCCAACCCCCAGGGAGACCAGGAGGAAGGCCGCCCAAGCTGCCAGGGCCGGGGCCGAGTAGATGGTGAGCCGTCCCACCGGCGGGAGGAAGAAGTAGTCCATGAGCAGTGCCGAGGTGAGAGAGCCCACCACGGCCGTGACCCCCCCGAAGAGCAGAGACCCCAGCACCACCACGGCGAGGTAGAGGAACCCCGAGGTCTGGATCTCCGCCGGGGCTCGGAGGGCCACCAGAGCCACGGTGAGGCCCGCGAGGGCGGCCACGGTCAGGAGGGTGCCGAGCAGCGACCGCCAGGGCTCCGGGGGCGAGAGCGATCCCCCCACCGACTTGCCGCGCACTTCAGCTGGCATAGTTCCCATCGCAGTGGTTGACGGCCAGAGGGATCGTAGCAACAGGGGCTCGAACTCCCCTGCCCCCCGTGGAGTGGCGGTGGGTGCCGGGGAGGGTCGGCGGCTGCCGTCCGGGAGCTCGGGGCGCGGCCCGCTGAAGGTCTTCATCGGGGCGGCCCCGGGGGTGGGCAAGACCTTCGCCATGCTCCAGGAGGCCCATCTCCTGGGCGCCAAGGGCAGGGACCTGGTCGTGGCCTGGGTCCAACCCCATGGGCGACCGCTCACCCAGGAGGCGGCGGTGGGGCTGGAGTCGGTTCCCCCACTGCGCATCAACTATCGGGGCCTTGAGGTCGAGGAGATGGACCTGGAGGCGACGCTGCGACGCCACCCGGCGGTGGCGCTGGTGGATGAGCTGGCTCACACCAACGTCCCGGGGGTCAAGCATGAGCGCCGGTGGCAGGACGTCGAGGAGCTGCGTCAGGCGGGGATCGAGGTCTGGACCACGGTCAACATCCAGCACGTGGAAAGCCTCCGGGACGTGGTCGAGCGGGTCACGGGAGTCGCGGTTCGGGAGACCGTCCCGGACCCGGTGCTCGACTCCGCCGAGGAGCTGACCCTGGCGGACATGACTCCGGAGGCGCTTCGCAAACGCATGCGCCACGGCAACATCTACCCGACCGAACGGATCGAGCTGGCGCTGAACAGTTTTTTCCGGGAGAGCAACCTGGCGGCCCTCCGCGAGCTGGCCATCTGGTATGTGGTCCAGCACGAGTCCCGCACCGGGCCCGAGCCGGCGACCCAAGGGGCTCGGGACCGGGTCCTCATCGTCACCTCGTGCGGGATCCAGGCCGCCGGTCTGATCAGGCGCGGCACGCGCATGGGCCAGCGCCTTAGGGCACCGGTCACAGTTCTCGCGGTCAGCCAGCGGCCTCCGTCCAGAGAGCAGATGGAAAGGGTCAGGGGCCTGGCCCAGGACCTGGGCGCCGAGTTTCGGCTGGAGGCCTCGGAGCGGCCGGTGGAAACCGCCCTCCAGGTGGCGGGGGAGCTGGGAGCCACCCACCTCATGGTGGCCGCCGAGCCGACCGGGCCGAATCGCGGCCCGGGAGCCGGGGTGGTGCGGGGGCTGCTCGGCGATCTGGGCGACCGCCACCTGCATGTCATCGGACGGCGCCTGGGCAAGGTGAACCAGTGGAGCGACGGCGATCGACCCGATCCCGCCGCGCTCCTCGCTGGCCTCGGCGCCGGGGTGGTCAGGGGAAGCCTCCGGCTTTACCTCGGGTACGCCCCGGGGGTGGGCAAGACCACTCGGCTGCTGGAGGAGGCGCTCCGCCGCCAGCGGCGGGGCGCGGATGTGGTTGTGGCAGCTCCAAGCGGGGCCCCGAGTCCCACCACCGACTTCCTTCTCGGCCAGCTCAGGGTGGTGCCCTCGCCGGCCACCGGGGGGATCGACGTGGACGGGATCCTGCAGGGGAACCCCAGCGTCGTCTGTGTCGACGACCTCGGCCTGCGGGACCTCCAGACCGGGAGGCCCAGGTATCAGCAGGTCTGGCGCCTTCAGGACGCGGGGATCAACGTGGTGGCCACCGTGGGCGTGATCGACCTGCCCGGCTTCGAGCCCGCGCGCGAGGTGCTGGGCCGGTTCCGGAGCCAGGAGCACGGTGACCACGAGGCGGTCCCCCAGGAGGCGCTGGATGGGGCTGACGAGATCGAGCTGGTGGACCTGCCTCCACCCGAGCTCCGGGATCGGATCCGCTCCGGCTGGGTGACGGCCCCGGTGGATGTGGGGTCGGCGCTTCAGGTGTTCTCAGAGCCCCTCCTGGAGGAGCTCCGGGCGTCCGCGCTACGGATCGTCGCCACCCACACCGAGCGCCGCCGGGCCCGCTACGCCGGGACCATGGGCGCCCAGGGTCTGGGGCCGGTTCAGGAGCGAATCATGATCGCTCTCCGTCCTGACCGCATGGGCCACGCCGAGCCTTTGCTGGAGGCGGGATTGCTGGCGGCGCGTCGGGAGGATGCCTCCCTCGTCGTGATCGCGGCCGTCTCACCTCGGCCCGATCCCGCCGAGACGCGCCAGCTGGAGCGGCTGGCGGGACTGTGCCAGCGTCACGGGGTGAGACTGGAGCCGCTCCAACTTGTCGGAGGAGTTGCCGAGACGCTGGTGGAGTGGGCGGAGCAGAACCAGGTGACGGAGATCTTCATGCCCGCTCCGCGTCGGCGCCGCCGCCTCCCCTGGGACAGGCCGGTGGCGCTGGCGGTCATCGAACGCTGCCGCGAGCTGGACGTCCACATCCTGGGGGAGAGAGCCCTGCCCCGGGCCACGCCCCTCAGCGGAGCCGGGCCAGCGCCGCGTTGAGCTGCAGCACGTCGATGTAGGACGGCCCCAGGAAGCCCAGCTCCGGTCCCACCGTGAGGGCGCGGATGAGCCGGCGCAGCCGGGAATCCGCGATCCCGGTGCTCCTCGACACCATGGGCACCTGGGAGAGGGCGTCCTGGGGGGTGATGTCCGGGTCGATCCCGCTCCCCGAGCTGGTAACCAGGTCGGCTGTTGGGTCGACGCCAAGCCGGCGGAGCTGGACTCCCGCCGCTCGGACGGCCGCCACCAGCTGCCGGGACCTGGGGCCGAGATTGCTCCCCCCGGACGCTCCCGACACCCCGTCGAGGCGCAGGGGGTTGTCTGGGTCGGGGCGGCCGTGGAACCACCGCGGACCTGTCCATGGTTGGCCCACAAGTGTGGAGCCGTTCGAGGTCAGCGAGCCGTTGGCCTGGTGGGGGAAGAGCAGCTGGGAGATCCCGGTGCCGGCCGAGGGGTAGGCCAGTCCGAAGAGGAGGAGGGCCCCGGCCGCCAGGACGACCGCGGGACGCAGTTGGGTGAGCACGGCTCGGATCCTCCGGTCAGTAGGCATGGAGGGCGGTCAGAAGGAGGTCGATCAACTTGATCCCCAGGAACGGGGTCACGATGCCCCCGAGCCCGTAGATGAGAAGGTTGCGACGGAGGATGGCGGCGGCGCTGGACGGGCGCCATCGAACTCCGCGGAGGGCGAGCGGGATCAGGGCGACGATCACCAGGGCGTTGAATATGACCGCGGACAGGACCGCACTCTGCGGGCTGTGCAGTCGCATGATGTTGAGGGCTTGGAGCTGGGGGTACGACGAGGCGAAGAGGGCGGGGACAATGGCGAAGTACTTGGCCACGTCATTGGCGATGGAGAAGGTGGTCAGGGCGCCCCGGGTGATGAGCAGCTGTTTGCCCACCTCCACCACGTCGATGAGCTTGGTCGGGCTGGAGTCCAGGTCCACCATGTTGCCGGCCTCCTTGGCGGCCTGGGTGCCGGTGTTCATGGCAAGGCCGACGTCCGCCTGGGCCAGGGCGGGAGCATCATTGGTCCCATCCCCGGTCATGGCCACCAGCTTGCCCCCCTCTTGCTCCTCACGGATGAGACGCATCTTGGTCTCGGGGGTGGCCTCGGCCAGGAAGTCGTCGACCCCGGCCTCCCGGGCGATGGTGGCGGCTGTGAGGGGGTTGTCGCCGGTGATCATCACGGTGCGAATGCCGGCCCGACGCAGCTCCTCGAACCGGGCCCGGATCCCCGGCTTGACCACGTCCTTCAGCTCGACGACCCCCATCACCCTGGGCCCGTCCGCGACCACCAGGGGGGTGGCCCCCTCGGCGGCCAGGCGCTGCACCGTCGCCTCGAGGTCCGCAGGAATGCTGCCACCCTGCTCGGCGACCCAGCTCCGCACGGCATCCCCGGCTCCTTTGCGCACCGGGCGCCCGGGCAGATCCAGGCCCGACATCCTGGTGGTGGCCGAGAAGGGCACGAACCGGGCCCCCGCGGGGACTGAGCTCGGCGTCAGGTCGTGCCGCTCCCGGGCCAGCGATACGATCGAGCGCCCCTCAGGGGTCTCGTCAGCCAGCGAGCTGAGAAGGGCGGCCTGGGCCAGCTCGCGCTCTGGGCATCCCGCCACCGGGTGGAAGGCGGCGGCCATGCGGTTGCCGAGCGTGATGGTGCCCGTCTTGTCCAGCAGCAGGGTCTGGACGTCCCCGGCCGCCTCGACCGCGCGCCCGCTCATGGCCAGCACGTTGCGCTGGACCAGGCGGTCCATCCCGGCGATCCCGATCGCGGAGAGGAGGGCTCCGATGGTGGTGGGGATGAGGCAGACCAGGAGCGAGATCAGGACCACCACGGACACCGGAGAGTGGGCGTAGCTGGCGAAGGGATAGAGGCTGACCACCACCGGGAGGAAGATGACGGTGAGGGCGGCCAGCAGGATGGAGAGGGCGATCTCGTTGGGGGTGCGCTGGCGGTTGGCTCCTTCGACCAGCGCGATCATGCGGTCCAGGAAGGTATGGCCGGCCGTGGCGCTGATCCGGACCACGATGCGGTCCGAGAGCACCCGGGTGCCGCCGGTGACGGCCGAGCGGTCTCCACCGGATTCCCGGATCACCGGCGCGGACTCCCCGGTGATCGCGGACTCGTCGACGGAGGCGATCCCCTCCACCACCTCGCCGTCCGAGGGTATGAGGTCGCCAGCCTCGCAGACCACCAGCTCGCCCGAAGTGAGCTGGGCGGAAGGTACCATCTCCTCCGAGCCGTCGGCGTGGAGCCGACGGGCCTGGGTTTCGGACCGCGTGCGCCTCAGGGTGTCGGCCTGGGCCCTGCCCCGTCCCTCCGCCATCGCCTCGGCGAAGTTGGCGAAGACGACGGTGAGGAAGAGCCAGCAGGTGATGCTCCAGGTGAAGATCGAGGGGTGGAGGATGGCCTCCGCCAGGGTCCCCGCGGTGCCCACCAAGACCACGAACATCACTGGGTTGCGCACCTGCACCCGGGGGTCCAGTTTGAGCACCGATCCGAGAAGCGCTCCCTTCAGGATGGACGCGTCGAGGAGTCCGCGGCGCTGGGCCACTCCATGGCTTCCGGGGAGGCCGCCGCGCCTGAGGGGCGCACGCAGCATCAGAAGAGCCTCCCGCGGCTCAGCTGCTCCAGCAGCGGCCCCAGTGAGAGGGCGGGGAAGAACGTGAGCCCGCCCACGATCAGGATCACCCCCAGCAGGAGCACCACGAAGGTGACGTTGTCGGTCCGGAAGGTGCCAAGGGAAACCGGAACCGACTGCTTGCCGGCGAGCGCTCCGGCCAGGGCCAGCACCGGGAGCATGACCCCGAAGCGGCCGAGCAGCATGTCAATGCCGCCGGCCAGGTTGTAGAAGGCGGTGTTCCCGTTGAGGCCGGCGAAGGCGGATCCGTTGTTGTTGGCCTGGGATGTCAGCGCGTAGAGGATCTCAGTGAAGCCGTGGGGACCGGAGTTGAACGCCCCCACCCGCCCGACAGGCAGGGCGGTGGCGATGCCCGTGATCGCCAGGACCGCCACCGGCATGACCAGGACTCCGAGGCTGGCCAGCTTCACCTCCCGAGCCTGGATCTTCTTGCCGAGGTATTCGGGGGTCCGGCCCACCATCAGCCCGCCGATGAACACCGCCACGATGGCGAAGAGGAGCAGCGTGTACAGTCCGCTGCCGGCGCCTCCGGGGGTGATCTCCCCCAGCATCATCCCGGTGAGTAGGCCGAAGCCTCCCAGTGGGGTGTAGGAGTCCGGGGTGGAGTCCACCGATCCCGTCGAGGTCTGGGTCGAGGCGATGTCGTAGAGGGTGGAATCCAGCACCCCGAAGCGCACCTCCTTGCCCTCCATGTTGCCCTGGGGCTGGGACACCACCCCGGCCGCTGCGACCGCCGGGTTGGGCTGGGACTCGGCGTATCCGGTAAAACCGGTCCAGACGGCGAAGATGAGGCCCATGGCCGCGAGAAGGGCCAGTCCCTGCCGGCGGGAGCCCACCATCTTGCCGAAGGTGAAGGTGAGGGCCACCGGGATGCTGAGCAGCAGCGCCACGGAGAGGAGGTTGGTGAGCTGGGTTGGGTTCTCCAGGGGGTCAGCGCCGTTGGCGTTGAAGAACCCTCCCCCGTTGGTCCCCAGCTGCTTTATCGACTCCATGAAGCCCACCGGCCCCCTGGGGATCAATTGGGTGGCGCCGTTCAGAGCGTCGCGGATCAAAGCCGGCCCGGCGAAGGTCTGGACGGCTCCCTGGGCGACGAAAACCGCCCCGGCCACGAAGGCGATGGGCAGCAGCACGTAGAGGCACCCTCGGACCGTGTCGACCCAGAAGTTGCCGATGGTGGTGGCGCCAGCCCGGCTCAGGCCGCGGACCAGGGCGATCGCCACTGCCATGCCCACCGCCGCCGACGTGAACTGCTGGACGGTGAGGGCGGCCATCTGGCTGAGGTAGGACATGGTGGTCTCACCGGCGTAGTTCTGCCAGTTGGTGTTGGTGATGAAGGAAACCGCGGTGTTCCAGCTGAGGAGGGGGGAAACCGCCGGGAGGTGTTGGGGGTTTAGCGGCAGCTGCCCCTGAAGGCGCAGCAGGCCGTAGGTCAGGAGGAGGGAGACTCCGGAGAACACCACCAGAGACACGGCGTACTGGTGCCAGCGCTGCTCATGGCTGGGATCCACCCCCAGGAGGCGGTAGGTGACCCTCTCGGCCCGGGACAGCCAGCCCACGCGGCCCGAGTACACGGCCTCCAGGTAGCTGCCCAGGTACCTCCACGCGAGAGCCAGCACGGATGCCAGGAGCAGCAGGGTGAGGGCGAAGTGCACCTCAGAAACGCTCCGGGCGCAGGAGGGCGTACACCAGGTACCCGAAGAGGATGACGGCCAGGCCGAGAAAGACGATCTGCTGCGGGGTCACAGGCGGTCCAGTCCGGCGATCGCGGCCAGGCCGAGGAGGACGAAGAGCAGCGAGCCCAAGATGAGCAGGAGGTCAGCCATGCCCGGAGCATCGCCACTCCCGCATCAAGGAGGTGTCAAAAGCGGCCCCGGGGGCGTGCAGGGGATGCGAACCAGCTCGTCTGGGGGAGCCGGCTATCCTCTGGGTAGGGTGCAGCAGGCGACCGTTCTGGGGAGTGAGAAGGTGGGCGAGCCGGACGTCGTGGTGGAGTGGTTCCCGGAGGCGGCCACTTGCGCCGCCGGCAACCAGGTCTCCTTTGCCACCGGTACTTCCGAGGAGCACGAGGCGCTGGGCCTGACCGCCATTGGGAGCTGGGTCGTCAGGCGTTGGAGAGACGGCGTCGCGGGAGAGACGAGCCGCCCGGTCACCCCCGGGGAGGCGCGGGAATGGTTGCTGCGGTGCGAACTCTTCGAAGTGGTGGAGGAGCACTTTCCCAGTGGCGCCCCTCGGCTGCATCCCCTGCGCCTCTCCCGTCTCTACGAACCTCGCACTCCGGAGGACGGGCACCGGGTGCTGGTGGACCGGCTCTGGCCCCGGGGCATCTCTCGAGCCGGTGGGCGTACGGACTCCTGGCTGCCGGAGGTGGCTCCGAGCGCTGAACTGCGGGCCTGGTATGGCCATCGGCCGGAGCTGTTCGCCGAGTTCTCCCGTCGGTACCAGGCCGAGCTCAGCTCCACCAAGTGGGCGGGCCCGCTGGCCAGAGTAGAGGACCTGCGCCGGGCCGGGCCCCTGGCGCTGGTGACCGCGACCCGGGATCTGGAACACTCCGGAGCGCGCGTGTTGTACTCGTGGTTGGGGGGGGCTGAGAGCCAGGCGACAGCCGGCCCCGCGGCCGGCTGTTCCGCCGCCGCCAACCTCCGGGAGGTGTCTCCACCACAGGCGGCGGTCGCTCGGTGTGGGCATCACGGCCGTTGAGCGGCGAAATGATGGCGGGGGCGACAGTTCCCTTGTGAGGTGCTGTGGCCCGGTTCGGCAGCCACCCCGGGGCGCAGCCCCTGCCCCGGTCCGTTCCGGGCCGCCGGCGGTCAGCCCTGGCTGAGGGGCGGCGGCCCCAGGGGCGGGATGGGGGCCCTGTGGAACCCGGGTGGCACCGCGACCTTGAGGATCGCGGCAGTGCTCTTCGTGGCCGCCACCCAACTGAACGTCGTCCGCTCGGCGAGATGACCGGTGGAGACGGATTGGATGGGTAAGTAGGTCGCCGCGTCCACCCACAGGGTGGACAGCTTGGTGATCGGATGAAGCCCCGAAGTCGGCGCGGTGGACACCAGCTCCAGGGACGGCTTCCCGTCGATGGTGGTGCGCCCGGCGAGGCTGTAGTCGCCCTGGGCTAGGTCCCGAAGGATGGTCGCAGGAGTTGGCGGCTCGCACCTCACGCCTTCACTGGGTCGGGACCACCACTGCCTGCTGCGGTAGTCGAGGATGACGGCGCGCCCTGCCTCCACAAAGACCGTCAACTGGGGCACGCCCCGCACCGAAGTGTCCGTTCGGCAGGCCCCGGAGACGAGGTCCACCCAGGTGGTGGCCGTCAGGCCGCCGGCCGCCACGGTCGAGGTGACGACTTCGACATCCCCACCGGCTCCGGTGAGCGCCCTCCTGACGCCGGTGAGCGCGGCCGCTGTGCCGGGTGCCACCCCGGGGCCAGGGGAGAAGGGGCGAATCGGATACAGCAGGCCAGGCAGCAGCAGCGCACCGGCGACGGCCGCGACCGCCAACCCGGCCAGCGCAAGGGGCCAGCCGGCGCCTGCCGGGCGCCAGAGCGGCCGGTGCGTCGGGGTCCTGACTTCACCAGGCGCGATGGACCTGAATAGGGCTGCCCGCTGGCGGGCCTGGGCGCCCGAGGGTGGTGGCCCGGCAGCGGGTTCGAGCTGCCCCACAAGCTCAAGGATTCGGTCCACAGCTACTCCTTTTCCGTCACATTCGGAGGTGCGTTACTCGCGGTCTCCAGGCCCGCTTCGAGGCGGCGGCGCAGCCGGCTCAGCCGGGAACGTACGGTTCCGACGGGGACTCTCAGCACGGTGGCGACGTCGAGGTAGCTCAGGCCGTCCCAGACCGTCAGGAATAGAGCCTCGACGTCGTCGGCGGGCTCCTCCAGGAGCAGGCGGGCGAGGGCGGCGAGATCCGACCGGGCCTCGGCACGTCCCGACACCTCGTCGTCCCCGATCGTCGACCTGCTCCCCGCCAGGGCGGCCATTCGGGCGTAAGCCCGGTCCTCGGCGGCCCTGGCTCGGAGGGCGTCGCGAATGACGTTGAGAGCGATTCGGTACAGCCAGGGGCGGGAGTTGGAGTGGGACAGGTCATAGGTGTACCGGGCCTCAAAGGCCCTCCTGAACGTCTCGCCCGCGGCGTCCTCGGCCATGTCCGGCCCGACCCGGCGCTCGCAGAACCGATAGATGGCCGCGAAGTGGCGGTCGAAGAGGGTGCCGAACGGTGCCGGGTCGGTCTGCGCCGCGCGCATCAGCACCGCGTCATCATCGGGCGCCACAACCATCACCTATGTCTTACGCGTCCGGGGCCGGGCAGTTCCATATTCTCCCCACCTGGGCTGGGACCAGGCAAGACTGCCCGCAGGCCAATCGGCGCGGGCCCCTGGCGAACGACCGCTCCGGGCCGGGGCATCGCGCCCAGGGGGCGCCAGTTGCTGAGGCGCACTTCGACCCAGCGCCAACCTTGCAGGTTGGGACGCTGGCGCCCGTCGACGCTGGGAGTGGAGCGGAGACCTATAGGCTCGCCGGGGCGCCGCCGGCCCCTGCCCGGACGCGCGGCCGGGTGCCCCGGTGGGGTGAGCGCGTGGTCCGAGTCGGCACGGAAGTGGTCATCAAGCCGCGAGACCTGCGGCCCGCGCTTCAGAAGCCCTCCTGGAGCCGGGACGCTCCGGGGTCATCCGGTGGCCACCCGGGCCCCCGGGCGTCCAGTCGTCCGAGTGCCGGACGGAATCCGGCCGGCACTCGGAGGCGGCACGCCCCGGCCGGGGGATCGCCCCTGTGGGCTGCAAGCTGACGCGGGGCCGGCCCTCCTTCCCGGGCCCGGGAGGGTGAAGCCATGATCCCGGATCGGCCCTCTCCGAACTGCGGCCAGGCCGCTCGCCGATGGCAATTTCCGCTCTTGGAGCTTCGACCTCAACTCCTTCCCCTGCCGATCCCCTGCCGCACTCGGTGCGCGAGCTCGCAGGAGGCTGGCACGGCCCACGGGCGCCGTCATGGTCCGGGGTGCGCCGCCTGACGACAGCAGACCTGAGGAGGAATCCCTGTGAGCTTCTTCAAGAACCTCGAGTCCATGGCCCAGGGGATGGGCACGAACCAGCCAGGGGCTGAGCTGCCGCCGCACAACTGTGCCGGGTGCCAGGCCCAGATGGAGTACCGGGGGCCCCACACCATCCGCACCGGGGGGCTGCAGCGCGGCTTCGGCGTGGGGGCCGATCTGCTCCTCGGCAGCGGCCTCGACAATCTCCTGAATCAGGCCACCGAGCGCAACGTCCTGGTGCACGTCATGGTCTGCCCGAACTGCGGGGAGGTTGCTCTGATCAACGATCCCCAGCGCGGATTCTGAGGTCGCCGATCAGCGCCGGCCGTCCACCGAGATACCTCCGGGCCCGGTGAGAGCGAGGGCCAGAGCCGCCGCCCCGACCAGAAGGGGAAACTCGTACCCGCCCTGGCCGTAGAACCCCTGCTTCCAGTGCGCCGCCCGGACGGCGACCGCCATGTTGGCGGCGGCCACCAGTCCCGCCAGCGGCGTGCCGACCCCAAGCATAAGGCCCACGCCGCCGCCGAGCTCCGCGAGGCCAGATGCCCTGGCCGCCATCTCCGGCATCGCCAAACCCATGCTGGAGAGGCTCTTTCCGAAGTTCTCCGGACCGCTCCGCTCCCACCCCGCCTGGTAGTTGGGGCCCATGAGTCGGCTGAGCCAGGGGGGAGCGGTCCTTCCCTCTCCCCCCATCAGCTTGGGAAGGCCGTGGGCGGCCAGTATCGAGCCGGCGCCGAGGCGAAGGGCCAAGAGCCCCAGGTCCGATCGCTTCACGGGTCTCCTCCTCAATGGTAGCCGCCCCGAACAGATGGTTGCCCGTACAACTATAGCTGGTCAGGGGCCCGGAGACACGATCGGCAGGGGAAGGGCCACGGGGACGGGGACGGCGGGGTTCCGCTTCAGGACCAAAACCGGGCTCTCCAGCACGGGGTGGAAGTTGCGCTCCACGTAGCTCTCGAGCGGCCCGTTCCAGGGAATGCGATCCCCGCTGAGGGGGGTTATCAGGAGGTAGGTGGCGCTGGAGAAGTACCCCAGCCACGCGGGGGCGGCGGCCTGGGCCTGGGGGCTGGAGGGCACCTGGCTGCCGGAGATGGAGATGGTGGTTCCGAGGGCGTCGACCACGACCGGGCAGCCCTTCTGTCGGGCCAGGAAGCGGTCGGCGTTCAGGGTGTACTCGGACTCGTCGGTGACGACGCACGCCCCTTCGGGGATGGTGCTGGCCAGGAGCGCCGAGGGGTCCTGGGCCCGCTGCAGGAGGGCGGGGATGGCAGCGGCATGAAGCAGCCCTCCGACGAACACCACCGCCACGAGGGCGGCGATGAGCTGGGGCCTCCTCCGCTCCAGCCGGGCCACCGCCAATCCCAGCAGCAGAGCCAGGAAGGGGGCCAGGAAGGCCGCGTAATGGTAGAAGAACTCGGCCGGCCAGCAGAGCGCGAGCCCCACCAGCAGCACGCTGAGGAGAGCGAAGGCCTCGAGCTGGGTGGGGATCCGGCGGTTCCCCTCGCCGGGCAGGACGGCGAAGGCGGCGGCGAAGACGGCGAGCAGAACGCCCGCCGCGGCGGCCGCCAGCACCTGGTAGCGGTGTCCAGGGGGCACCCCCAGCCCGGGCCACACGGTGGTCATGAACTCGAGGCGCACCAGGATGGGCTGTCCGGCCTGGCCGGTCCGGCCGAGCTGATCGAGCAACACCTGGTGGACGAAGGGTCCAGGTGCCAGGAGGAGGAAGGGAAGGCAGGGCAGAAGGAAACCGACCCCTGCCGCCACGGCCAGGACGACGACCTGAGCCACCCTCCCCCGCAGGAGCATGACCACCGCCACGGCCGCCAGGGGGATGACGGCCCAGGTCTTCATGGTCCCCCCGAGGCCGAACGCCAAGCCCGCCCAGATGGTGAGGTCCGTGCGCTGGGTGAGCTGGTCCCCAGAGAAGAGCGCCAGCACCCCCAGAAGGCAGAAGAGGTTGAGGAACGGCTCGAGAAGAAGGGCGCTGGAGGCCAGGATGGCATCTGGGAAGAGGGCCAGCACCAGGCAGGCGGCGGCCACCGCCAGGGGAGATCGGTGGCGCAGGAGCCGCCCCAGCAGGAGGACGTTGGCGAAGGAGACGAGGGGCACCAGGCCCCGGGCGGCCTCCAGGGCCGTGTGGGTGCCGAGGGGGAAGGAGAGCAGGGCCACCGGGGTCAGGGCCAGGGGCACCCCGGGCGGTTGGATGAGAACAAAGTCCCGGTAGGGGACCAGCCCATGCACCAGCTGCACCGCGGTTCCGAAGTAGACAGCGTCGTCGTACTCCCAAGAGCCGGTCAGGTGGCCGGTGACGACCAGAGTTGCCCAGCGGATCGCGAGGCCCAGGATGGCCGCCGCCCAGGCGAGGTTCCGTTGCGGGTGGCGGCCGAGCCAGGAGGCGCCCCAACGCTGGGTGTGAGCGGGATTGGCGGTGGCAGTGACCATCAGCCGCCCAGGATATCGGCCGGGCCGGGGGGCTCCGCCGATGAGCCGGGGTGGCTCTCGCTTGTGCGGGAGGGTCAGGACGGCTACAACTGGCCAGATGAGCGCGGTCCACGGCAGCTGGTCCCACCACCCGCTGCGGCGCTTCACCCGCCCTGCTCTGCTGCTGGCCGCGGTGCTGGTGGGCGGCACCCTCGGGTACATGCTGATCGAGGGGTGGGACCTCGCCGACAGCGCCTTCATGACCGTGATCACGGTCTCGACGGTTGGCTATCAGGAGGTCCACCCGCTCTCCCTGGCCGGCCGGCTCTTCAGCATCGGCCTGATCGTGGTCGGAGTGGGGACTATGCTCTACTCGCTCGGGCTCTTTGCCGAGCTGGTGAGTGGCGGCCAACTGAGCCGGTGGAGGATGGCGCGCCAGTTGGAGCGGGATGTCTCGGCACTTCGGGATCACTTCATTCTCTGCGGCTATGGGCGCATCGGCACCCAGGTGGTGGCGGAGCTGGAGCGGGCCGGGGTGCCGTACCTCGCCATCGACAACAATCCCGAGGCGGTGGGCCGGCTCTCGCGGGAGGGCCGGCTGTTCCTGGAGGGTGACGGCGCCTCGGAGGAGGTCCTGCGGCGAGCCGGCGTGGAGCGCGCCCGCGGGCTGGTGTGCGCCGTGGACGCGGACGAGCGGGCGGTGTACATAACCCTGGCCGCCCGTTCGCTCAATCCCAAGCTGTTCATCATCTCCCGGGCCGGGCAGCCGGAGTCGCTGCGCCGGCTCCAGCTGGCGGGGGCCGATCGGGTGCTCTCGCCGTATCAGATGGCGGGCCACAGGATGGCGGAGATGGCCCTCCGTCCCGGGGTGGTCGAGGTGATCGACACTCTGAGGTCCGGCTCTGGCGCCCTCGGGGTGGAGGAGATCGTGGTCCCGGAGGGCTGGCGGAGGGCGGGAGCGACGGTGCGCGAGGCGGGCTTGGCGGATCGGGGGACCGCCCGGATTCTGGCCCTGCGCCGCCCGAGCGGGGACCTCTTCGTAGGGCCCGGTGACGACCAGGTGGTTCTCGGGGGCGACCTGCTGGTCGTGCTGGGGTCCGCCATCGAGGTCGACAGGACAACGCTGGCGCTGGCCTGAACCCCCACCCCGGCCCCTCGGGCCGTCCCGGTTATGGTGG
>JAJZGN010000219.1 GCA_021798435.1 bacterium
ACAGCTACAACGACGGCACGGTCCTCTGGGGCCAGCCCCTGGCCACTATCCAGGAGCTGACCGGAGACAGCACCCGGGTTTTGGAGTCGATCACCGGGGAGCCGGCGCAGTTCATCGCCTACAGCGGACTCTGGCCCTACGCCTCCCCCGAGCAGGCCGGCCCCGCCCAGGGGCAGCTCTTCTCCCAGCTCGGGTCCTTGGGATATGTGGGGGGCCTGGAGGAAAACTGGGTGGGACACTTCGTCTGGGCGAAGAGCTCGGAGTCGCTCGGGGAGTGGCTCCCGGTGCTTGCCTCTCCGGGCGAGAGCCTCGCGGCGTTCGCGGCGCTCCTTACGTACGGCTGAGCGGCGGTGCGTACACTCGCCGGGGTGAGGAGGCGAGGAAGCGACGTCTGGTATGCCGCCAGCCTGGCGGCCGCCCTCCCGTCGGTGCCCACCCCGGCCACCGTGCCCCCGCTTCTGTCAGCCCTCCTCGCCAGTTCCGGTAGCCGCGAGCGCGAGCTGCTGGGGACCGCCCTGCTCGAGGTGCTCAACTCAGCGTTCGCTCTTCAGCCCTGCGCTCTCACCGTCGCAGACCGGCCCCAGGTCCACTCCCAGGACGACCAGGGCCGCCTGGCCCGAGCCACCTACGGCTACTACCGCTGTCGCGTCCCCCAGTCGGGCCCCCCGCAGCGCTGCGCCATCCGTGTCTACCACCGCACCGCGGTGAGGGGCCAGGTGGTCAGCGCCAGCGCCTTCACGAATACTCTCCTCCATGAGTGGGTGCACCACTACGACTTCGCCGGCCTGGGTCTGCGCCGCTCGCCCCACACCGCTGGCTTCTTCGCCCGGCTCCGCCAGTTGCGCTCCCTGGTCCTCCCGGACCTAGACCCGGAGTCGACCGGGCCGCATCCGGGGCGGTAGCATCAGGGGCGACACATCCAAGGAGGAGTCATGACGCATCCGACCTCTCGCCGCCCCCCCTTGATTCTGGGCCTGGCCGCCCTGGGCGCGGCCCTCCTGGTCGCCGCCTGCGGCACCGGCCCCATTCCTGGCCAGGCGGCGGGAGCCGGTGGCGCCCCGGGCTCCTCGACATCCACGACTTCTTCGGGCGGCTGCACCCCGGCCAACGCCCAGAGTTCGGTCACCGTCGACGCCACCAACGCCTTGAAGTTCGTCCCGGCCAGTGTCTGCCTCAAGGCCGGAGGGACGATCACCTGGGACAACGTGGGTAATTTGCCCCACACCACCACCGACGAGTCCTCCCTGGCGGCCAACCCCGCGGACGCCGAGTTGCCCAAGGGAGCGGTAGGCTGGAACCAGCCCATTGGCCCAGGCAAGCCTTTCTCCCTCAAGCTCACGGTGCCGGGGACCTACAAGTACTTCTGCATCCCCCACGAGCTTCTGGGGATGTTGGGGCAGATCACCGTCGTCTCATAGCGCGGGCCGCAGCCGGCGCGGGAGGTCCAAATGCGTTTCGCGGAGCGGATGAGCCGGCTGGGAACCGAGAGCGCCTTCGAGGTCCTCGCCAAGGCCAAGCAGATTGAGGCCAGCGGCCGGTCCATGATCCACCTCGAAATCGGGGAACCGGACTTCTCCACCCCGGACAACATCATCGAGTCGGCGTACTCGGCGATGCGCTCCGGGGCCACCCACTACACCCCGGCGGCCGGGCTGCCCGAGGTGAGGGCGGCCATCGCCGAGAGGGTGTCGGCCCGGGGTGGGGTCCCGGTGGGGGCGGACCAGGTGGTGGTGGTCCCCGGTTCCAAGAACATCCTCCACTTCCTGCTGCTGAGCTGCGTCGAGGCGGGTGACGAGGTGATCCTTCCTGACCCCGGGTACCCCGTCTACCGCTCCCTGACAGATTTCGTCGGCGCCCGGGCCCGGCCGATCGCCCTCAGGGAGGAGAACGGCTTCGGGATGGACATGGATGAATTCGAGGCGCTGATCACCCGCCGCACCCGGCTGGTGATCATCAACTCCCCCCAGAACCCCACCGGAGGCGTCCTGAGCGCCGGGCAACTGGACCGTCTGGCCGAGCTCGCCCAGCGCCACGACTTCCTCGTCCTCAGCGACGAGATCTACTCGCGCATCTGCTTTTCGGAGCTTCCGAGGCCGCTCTGGACCCGGGACGGGATGGCCGAGCGGACGGTGGTCTTGGATGGGCTGTCGAAGACCTACGCCATGTGCGGGTGGCGGCTCGGGTATGGGGTCATGCCCCGGGAGCTGGCCCAGCGGATGGAGACGCTCATGATCAACACCAGCTCCTGCGCCGCCGCCTTCACCCAGCTGGCGGCGGTGGAGGCACTCCGGGCGCCGGAGTCGGAGCTGGCCGTGGGCCAGATGGTCGCCGAGTTCCAGGCTCGGCGGGACCTGCTCGTGTCCGGGCTCAACACCATCCCCGGGATCCGCTGCCACCTGCCCTCTGCCTCCTTCTACGCCTTCCCAAACGTGGAGGGGACCGGGATCTCCAGCCGAGAGCTGGCGTCCCGGCTGCTGGAGGAGGCTGGGGTCGCGGTTCTCGCCGGGGAAGCCTTCGGGGAGGCGGGACGGGGATACATCCGCCTGGCGTACACCGTGGGGCGTCCAGCGCTGGAGAAGGCGGTGGATCGCATCCGGGAGTTCGTGGCCAGCGCCTCACCGGCCGCGGTCTCGTGACCGGCCCGGGGGGGCGCCGGCCAAATGTGCTGATGCCCCTGCGCCCCGGCAGCCGGCCCGACCCGGAGGCAGGCATGGACGTCCCCCTCCAGACGGCCAACCAGGCTTACCTGGCAGCCCTGCAGGCGGCGGGAGCCACCCCCGTCCTGGTCCCCCTGGGCACCCGTGACCTCGATGGCCTCGAGTTCGCGGATGGGGTCCTTCTCCCCGGCGGCGTGGATATCAACCCCAGCGCCTACGGCGCCCAGCCCCACCCGACCAGCGAGTGGGACGACCGGGTGGACGACCTGGAGTTCCGCCTGGCGCGCTGGGCGATGGAGCGGCGACTGCCCATCCTGGGCATCTGCCGGGGCCTCCAGGTGCTCAACGTGGTCCTCGGCGGGAGTCTGGTCCAGGACCTCCCCAGTCAGCGGCCCCAGGGGATCGAGCACCCGCGGCAGGGTCCCCGATCCTCGCTGACCCATCGCCTCACCTTGGTGCCCGGGGGCCGGCTGGCGGCCGCCCTGGGCGAGAGTGAGGTGGCGGTCAACAGCCTGCACCACCAGGGGTTGGAGCGGCTGGCCCCCGCGCTCATCCCCTCGGCCCGGGCTGAGGACGGCCTCATCGAGGGGGTCGAGATGGAGGGAGAGGAATGGGTGGTGGCCGTGC
>JAJZGN010000220.1 GCA_021798435.1 bacterium
ATGGTCGAGGTGTCGCGCCGGCTGGTGGACTTCTACCGGCATGAGTCGTGCGGCAAGTGCGTTCCCTGCCGCGAGGGGACCTACTTCGAAAGCCAGCTCATGCACCGACTGGAGGAGGGCCGGGCCACGGCCGAGGAGCTCGCCACCCTGGCGGACATCTGCGCCGGGATGGATGGGCGGTGCTTCTGCCCGCTGGGCGACACCGCCACCTGGTTCGTGATGTCCGCCTACCGCATGTTCAAGGAAGAGTTCGACGCCCATGTGGGGGCCGGGAACTGCCCGGTGCGGGCCCGCCTGGGGGCGGCCGCCTGATGGGGGAGGCGGCGGCGAGTCCCGAGCTGGTGCGGGTCACCGTGGACGAGAGGGAGGTCGAGGTCGCACCCGGGAGTCTGGTGTGGGATGCCTGCGAGAGGGCCGGGGTATTCGTCCCGGTCTATTGCGCCCACAAGAAGCTGGAGCCGGTCGCCGTCTGCCGGATGTGCCTGGTCGAGGTGGAGGGCGTGCCCAAGCTGCAGCCGGCCTGCGCCACCCGGGTGGCGGACGGGATGAAGGTGCGGACCCTCACGGAGCAGGTGCGCAAGTTCCGGGACTCCAACCTGGAGTTCCTTCTCTTGAACCACCCCCTCGACTGCCCGGTCTGCGACCGGGGGGGGGAGTGCGACCTGCAGGACTTCACCCAGCGCTTCGGCCCTGGGCGCACCCGGCAGAGCATTCAGCAGAAGGTGCACTTCGACAAGGCCATCCCCCTCTCGGACAAGATAGTCCTCGACCAGGAGAGGTGCATCCTGTGCTGGCGCTGCGTTCGCTACTACGAGGAGGTCACCGGGGAGCGGGAGATAGTCCTCCAGCAGCGCGGGGAGCACACGGTGGTGGACACCTTCGAGCGGCAGCCGCTGCGGAGCCAGTTCCAGGGCAACCTGCCGGAGATCTGCCCGGTGGGGGCACTGACCCACGCCAAGTACCGGTTCCGGGCACGCCCCTGGGACCTCCGCCGCACCGCCAGCGTCTGCTCCCACTGCAGCTACGGCTGCAACCTGTTCATCGACGCCCGCGAGGGTGAGATCGCCCGGTACGCCAGCAGCGACAACGAGGCGGTGGAGGACAGCTGGCTCTGCGACCGGGGGCGCTACAGCTTCCCCGAGTACAACGACCGAGAGCGGGTGACGGCCCCGGAGGCGGTGGTCACCGGGGGACGCCAGGTGGTGTCCCATCGGGAGGCGGTGGCCCGGGCGGCGGGGCAGCTACTCAGGATCATCGCCGACCGAGGGGCGGAGGCCGTGGCGGTCGTGGGGTCCGACCTCATGACCAACGAGGAGGCGTTCGTCCTCCAGTGGCTGGCCCGCGAGGTGATCGGCACCCCCCATCTCGACCACCGGCTGCACCCTACCCCTCGCCTGGACCCCGACGACTTCGAGCTCAGCATCGCCGGCATCGAGGACTGTGACCTCCTCCTGGTGCTCGGGGATGAGCCGGAGCGGCTCTCCCCGGTCCTCACCCTTCGCCTCCACAAGGCCGCCACAAAACGGGGCCGGAGGGTGGTGCGGCTGGAGCCCCCCTACCTCTGGACCGAGAAGGTGCAGCCCCAAAAGGCTGGCGTCGTCGCCAGCGAGCTCCAGCGGGACGCGGGAGCTTCCCTCCGGGACCAGCTCCGGGGTGCCGGCCACACGGCTGAGCTCCTAACCATCATGGAGCGGGTCAACAGCCGGGGGTGCCAGGACATGGGGCTGCTGCCCGGTTGGCTCCCCGGTTACCTGCCCGCGCCCAAAGTGGGGATGAGCCTCTCCGAGATCCTGGATTCCTGTGCCGCCGGTCGCCTGAAGGGGCTGCTGATCGTGAACCCGACTCCCGAGCTCGAGGCTGCCCCGGAATTCGAGGCGGCCCTCCGCGGGGTGGAGGCAGCCGTGGTGATCACGGCGCATCCGGGAGCGGCCAGCCGTGGTGCCAGCGTGCTGATCCCCGGGCGGACCTTGGTCGAGAAGGCGGGCACCGTGACCAATACCGAGGGGAGGGTGCAGCGGGTGCGGGCGGCGGTCGAGCCGAGCCTGGCCTTCCCCCCGGACCTGCGCACCCTGGGTGAGCTGGCCCAGGCCTTGGGAACCGACCTCGGGGTGGCCCCGATGGCGACCCCGGTGTTTGAGAAGCTGGCCGCCGCGGTCCCGGCCTATCGCGGGGCCCAGGCGGGGATGAGAGCCCGATGGGGGAGCCGGGGGTGAGCACGGCGGCGACCTCGGTCCTGCTGGCGGTGGTGGTGGCGGTCGTCAAGGGGCTGCTGATCATCTTCGTCCTGATGACTGCGTTCGCCTATCTGACCCTGGCGGAACGCAAGGTCTCAGCAAGGATCCAGCTCCGCTACGGCCCCAACCGGGTCGGGCCCTTCGGGTTCCTGCAACCGGCAGCAGACGGGGTGAAGCTCTTCACCAAGGAGAAGGTGGCGCCGGAGGGACGGGACAACTTCCTCTACCTGCTGGCCCCGGCCCTGGCCGCCTGCGCTGCGCTCTTCGCCTTCTCGGTCATCCCCATCGACCAGACCATCTGCATCGCCGGGACCCATGGCGCCGGGCCCCTCTCGGCATCATGCCCCGGGGGTTACCCGCTGCACTGGGACCTGGCCCACCTCAATGTCGGCCTGCTCTTCATCCTCGCCATCACCTCGCTGGGGGTGTACGCCATCTTCCTCGGGGGTTGGGCCAGCAACTCCAAGTACCCCCTCCTCGGGGCCCTGCGAAGCTCCGCGCAGCTCATCAGCTATGAGATGGCCGTCAGCTTCGCCCTCATCGGGCCCGTCCTGCTGGCCGGCTCCCTCAATCTGGAGACCATCGTCAACCAGCAGCACTCCCTCTGGTTCGTGTTCCTTCAGCCGATGGGGTTCCTGCTCTACTTCACCGGGGCCCTGGCGGAGACCAATCGGTTGCCCTTCGACCTTCCCGAGGCTGAGGCCGAGTTGGTGGCGGGATATCACACCGAGTACTCGGGAATGCGATTCGGCCTCTTCTTCATGGCCGAGTACATCAACATGGTCACCGTCTGCTCGATCGCGACCGTGGTCTTCCTGGGCGGCTGGATGGCGCCATTTTTCTTTCTGCCCAACTGGCTGGGCCCGATCTGGTTCGTGGCCAAAGTGGTCCTGCTGCTCTTCGTGATGATGTGGGTGCGCTGGACCTTCCCCCGGCTCCGCTACGACCGCCTCATGCAGTTCGGTTGGAAGGTGCTGCTGCCCCTCGGCCTGGCCAATCTGATGCTGACCAGCGTCTTCGTGGCCCTGAGATGAGTCCC
>JAJZGN010000221.1 GCA_021798435.1 bacterium
GCCAACCCGGCAGCTCCAGGTACTGGCACTCCAGGTGCTTCAGATGGGAGATGTTGGCCATGGGGTGGTCTTCAGCCCTCCCCTTGCTGCGGTACCCGGTGCAGATCCGCACCGTCTCCAGCTCGTCCAGGACATCCAGTTTGGTGATGGCCAGGGAGTCGATCCCGTTCACTCCCACCGCGTAGCGGGCCACCGGCACGTCGAACCAGCCCACCCGGCGGGGCCTCCCGGTGGTGGTGCCGTACTCGACGCCGCGCTCCCTCAGGTACTCCGCCAGCTCGCCCTCCAGCTCGGTGGGGAAGGGGCCGTACCCGACCCGGGTGGTGTAGGCCTTGAACACTCCCACCGTGGAGGTGACAGCTCGGGGACCGATCCCCGCCCCCGCCAGCGCTCCCCCGGACGAGGGGTAGGAGCTGGTGACGTAGGGGTAGGTGCCGAGGTCGAGGTCCAGCATGGTCCCCTGGGCGCCCTCCAGGATCACCCGCTCCCCCCGCGCCAGAGCCCCCTGGACCAGGGGGAAGGGATCCCGGATGAAGCGCTCCAGCCGGCTCGCGTAGTCGGTGTACTCCTCGAGGATGGCCGCGGCGGTGAAGGGCGGGGCGCCGTAGAGCTTGACCAGGACCTCGTTCTTGAGGGCCAGCACGAAGTCCAGCTTCTTCTCCAGGAAGCGGAGCTTCTGCAGGTCCCCCACCCGGAACCCGATGCGCCGCACCTTGTCGCTGTAGGCCGGTCCCACCCCTCGGAAGGTCGTCCCCAGCCGGTCGTCTCCGCGGGCCGACTCCTCGAGCCGGTCCAGCACCGGGTGGTAGGGCATGATCATGTGAGCCCGCTCGCTGATGATCAGGTTGCGGAGGTCGGCGCCCTCCGCCTCCAGCTGCTCCACCTCGGCCAGCACCACCTTCGGGTCCAGCACCACCCCGTTGCCGATGACGCAGACGGTGTCGGGGTGGAGGATCCCGGAGGGCACCAGGTTGAACTTGAAGGTGCGGCCTCCAGCGACCACGGTGTGGCCGGCGTTGTTGCCGCCCTGGCTGCGGATCACCATCTGGGCGGACTCGCAGAGGAGGTCAACCACCTTGCCCTTGCCCTCGTCGCCCCACTGCCCCCCGACGCAGATGGTCACTCCCATGGGCCGCCCCGCAGCACTAGGCGGTCTCCTGGTGCACCCGGTCCACGTCCCGGAAGGCGGTCTGGCCGGCGTTGAAGTAGAGCTGCAGCCGGCGGATCGGCCCGTTGCGGTTCTTGGCGATGTCCAGCTCGGTGAGCCCAGGGTCCTTCCCCTCCTCGTGCATCCCCGGCCGGTAGAGGAACATGACGATGTCCGAGTCC
The DNA here is from genome assembly GCA_021798435.1 of bacterium. GTDB lineage: Bacteria > Chloroflexota > Dormibacteria > Aeolococcales > Bog-877 > JAJYXT01. The sequence goes on from JAJZGN010000221.1 coordinate 1,330, forward strand.
TGCTCGATGCTCCCCGAGTCCCGCAGGTCCGAGAGCTGGGGACGCCGGTCGGTGCGGCGCTCCGACTCCCGGTTCAGCTGGGAGAGGGCGATCACCGGGACGTCCAGCTCGCGGGCCAGGCTCTTCAGCCCGCCCGAGATCTCCGAGACCTCCTGGGCCCGGGAATCCGAGCGCCCCTGGGAGCGCATCAGCTGCAGGTAGTCGACGATGAAGAGGTCGACCTTGGACGCCGCCCGGAGGCGCCGGGCCTTGGCCCGCATCTCCATCACCGACAGCCCGGGGGTGTCGTCGATGAAGATCTGGGCCCGGCTCAGGGTGTCCATGGCCTCGGCGATCTTGGGCCAGGCGTCGCTGCCCAGCTGCCCGGTGCGCAGCCGGTAGGCGTCCACCCCGGCCTCGCTGCAGAGGAGGCGCTGGACCAGGGTGTCGCGGCTCATCTCCAGGCTGAAGAGGGCGACCCCGTGCTGGCGCCGCACCGCAGCGTTGCGGGCGATGTTGAGGGCGAAGGAGGTCTTCCCCACCCCCGGGCGGGCCGCCAGGACCACCAGCTCGGAGCGCTGGAACCCCGAGGTGACGGCGTCCAGCTCGCCGAAGCCGCTGGCCACCCCGGTCACCGACCTCACCTCCCCCTGCTGGTAGGCGTGGCTCAGGGCCTCCCAGGTGGCCACCAACTGCTTGCCCAGGGGCTGGAAGTCGGCCTTGGGGCGGCCGCGATCGGCCACCGCGAACACGGTCCGCTCGGCCTCCTCGATGGCCTGCTGGGGGTCCAGGGCCTCGTCGAAGCCCAGCTCCGCCAGCTGTCCCCCCGCCTGGATCAGCCGCCGCTTGATGGCGTGGCCGTGGACGATCCGGGCGTAGTAGGCGACGTTGGCGGCGGTGGGCACCGCCGCCGCCAGCGAGGTGAGAACGTCCAGCCCCCCCACGGCCTCCAGGGCCGACTGCCGCTCCAGCTCGTCGGCCAGGGTGAGGGTGTCCAGGGGGGTGCCCTGGGAGAAGAGGCTCAGCATGGCCCGGAAGATGGCGGCATGGGCGTCGTGGTAGAACTCGTCGGCCTCCAGGCTGCCCACCACCTGGCCGATCTGGTCCTTGTCGAGCAGCAGAGCACCGAGGACCGAGCGCTCGGCGTCCAGGTTGTGGGGGGGGACCCTCAGCTGCGCGGCCGGCCGGAGCTCCGGCCGGGCGCTCACGCGCCTACGACCCGGACCTTGACCCGGGCCTCGACCTCGGGGTGCAGCCTGACCACGGCCTCGTACTCGCCCAGCTCGTGGGCCGGCTCGAACTCGATCTTGCGGCGGTCCAGCTGGACCCCCAGCCTGGCCTCGAGGCTCTCAGCCACGTCGATGTTGACCACCGCCCCGTAGAGCTTCCCGGTGTCCCCGGCCCGGGCCGCGATCTCCACCACCTGGGCACTGAGACGCTCGGCCAGGGCGCGGGCGGCCACCACCTCGGCCTCCAGTCGGCGCCGCTGCCGGTCCCGCTGGGCCTGGACCTGGGCCACCGCCCGAGATCGGGCCGGCTGGGCCAGCTGGCGCGGAAGAAGGTAGTTGCGGGCGAATCCGCCAGCCACCTCACGGACGTCCCCGGCCTTCCCGGTTCCGTCCACATCTCGGTTCAAAATGACCTTCAACTGCTCTACTCCTCAGCTGCCGCCCCGGCGGCGATGGGGGCGTCCTCCTCCCCAACCCCCGACCCGGAACGGTACCAGGATGGGACCGGCGGCGGGGCCGGGGGCGTCCGTGAGGCCCCGGGAGCGCGCTGCAGGAACCGGGCCAGCCGGCGCGCCGTGGCCGCCCCCTGGGCCAGGTCGCGGTCGAAGACGCTCTGCCGGAGGCGGATCTGCTGCTCGACCTCGGCCCTTATCTCCGAGTCCACCTGAAGGTTGAAGGTCCTGACCGCCAGCAGCGCCAGCCCGACGGTGTCTATCTGG
>JAJZGN010000222.1 GCA_021798435.1 bacterium
GGCGTTCCGGGTGCGCCGGCGGGCCTCCAGCGAGAGGTCCAGATGCTCCATCTGGACCAGCTCCCGCACCTCCGGCGCCTCCAGGATCCGGAGCGCCTCCAGCAGCAGCTCCTCCCCGGTCTCGTCCCCGTGCAGGACCACTACCCCGCAGCCGGGCATCAGAAGGCCCGCACCCGGCGGAAGGCTTCGGCGAGGGGGATCCCCGCCGCCTGGCCCGCCTGGGCCAGCCGCGTCCGGACCCGCTCTGAGGGGTCCGTGCGGTGCTGGCTCTCATGGCAGAGCAGCGCCTGCAGCTTCAGCTCCACGGTCTCCGAGACGTCCACCAGGTGGTCGGGGAACTCCGTCCCGGTCACCCAGGCCTCCTTCACCTCATGTGGCTCGAGGCCCTCGGCCAGCAGTTCGGGGAAGGAGTAGGGGTTGCGGGCGTAGGGGTAGACGCACTCCACGGCGGCCTGCCCGGCGGCGAGGTGGTCGGGGTGGTTTCCCCCCAGGTTGGCGTAGTGGCGGACCGCGTTCTGGCAGACCACCACCTCCGGGCGCAGCCGCCGGATCTGGCGGCAGAGCTCGAGGCGGAGCAGGTCGTCGCAGCGGAGCTCCCCGTCCGGCCGGCGCAGGAAGAGCACCTCGGAGACCCCGAGGACGTCCGCCGCCGCCCGCTGCTCCCGCTCCCTCATCGCCCGCAGCTCCTCGTGCCCCACCTTGGGGTCGGTGGAGCCGGCCGCCCCGTCGGTGCAGATGAGGTAGTCCACGCGAGTCCCCCGGCCGGTCCAGCGGGCCACGGTCCCGGCGCAGCCGAACTCGGCGTCGTCGGGGTGGGCCACTATCACCAGGACCCCCTCGGGGCGCCCGGGATCGCCCTGCTGCTCGCTCACGCCTTCCAAGAATACGGAAGCCCGGGCCCCTTGGCGCTTCGCCGCGGCCGCGGCGGGGCGGCCGGCCCGTGGGGTTCGGCCGCCGGGACTCGGTAGGGAGGGCCGGCGGCGGATCCTTCCCTCCGCGGGCGGCATCCCTCGGAGGGGTTAGAGGAGGGCGCCCGGGCCCAGCGGGCGGAGGTGGGTCAGCCCGTCAGCGAAAGAGCCAGGGAAGCTTGAGGCGCAATCCGCCCTCCTTGAGGGCGTCGATCACATCGTCAGCCAGCACCCGGCCCTTGGGCCGGCCCTCCGGGTCCACCACCACGACAGAGGACGCCCGGGCGTCGGTCAGGCGGTCCACCACCTCGTCCAGGAAGGCCTCGGGGTGGATCGTCACCGGCTCGGAATCCCCCACCAGCTGGGAGAGCGGGGTGTCGTCCGAGGAGGCGAGCAGCTCGAAGAGGGAGACGTCGGCCAGCAGCCGCCCCTCCTCGTCCACCACCGCCACGGAGTCGATGTCCTGGCCGTGGGGACGCTGCTGGCGCAGCCGCTGCCGCACCTCGGCCACCGTCTCCCCCGGCCGGGCCAGGGCCAGGGCCGTGGTCATGAAGCCACCGGCCATGGTCTCCGGATAGCCCAGGATCTCGGTGATCTGGCGGGCCGTCTCCGCCGGCAGCTTGGCGATGATGGCGTCAGCCTCGGCGCGCTCCATGTCCCGGAGGGCGTCCACCGCCTCATCCGGCTCCATCTCGGCCACTAGCTGGGCGGCCCGCTCCGGGCTGGTCTCCCGCAGCAGGTCCTCGATCCGCTCCGGCTCCATCTCCTCCAGGGCGTCCGCCACCGCCGAGGTGTCGAGGGCTCCGGTGAGCTCCTCCCGGGCGGGGCGGTCCAGCTCCTCCAGGAGGTCGGCCAGCTCACCCGGGTGCAGCCGGCGGATCCCCTCGTGGGGGAGCTGGAGGCGGAGCTCGGAGCCGGGCTCCCCGAAGGGCTGGACTGCCGACCAGTCCACCAGCCGGCGCCGCTCCGCCGGGCTCCCCGCCAGGAGCCGCGCCAGCAGCGATCTCGGCCCCCCGGCCACGGCCACCAGCCGGAGCCGGCCCATGACCTGGGCCAGGTAGAGCTCCTCGGCCCGCAGCACCTTGATCCCGTCCACGTCCACCAGCTGCCGGCCCAAGGCGTCCTGGACCAGCCGCAACTCCCCCTCGCGGCGGGAGAAGGGCTGGGCGGAGGTCTCCGAGGACCGCACCACCACCGCCCGCTGGTCGAGACGCGCCAGCTGGGTGGAGGGATGGAAGAGCTGCTCCTCCCCGAGCTGGAGCACCACCCCGGTCACCGGGGGGTAGGCGTCGCTGCCGGTCCAGCGGACCACCACGTCCACCACCCTCCCCGCGCCCCGCCCCTTCTCGTCCGTGGCGGAGAGGGAGCGCAGCTGGGAGAGGGATACCAGGGAGGCCTGGACCGAGCGGGTGCCGAGCAGCCGGCGGCGCCGGCGCGGGCCCCGCCGCCTCGGGATGGCGTCCACGTCAGCTCTAGGAGGAGCTGGGAGGAGGGTCGGCGGGCGAACTCACCCTGGTAGCATATCGGTGCGCGCCGGGCTTAACCCCGAGATAACCTCGGCCCGGTGACCATCGGGTCGAGGCATGGAGGTGAGCATGGACGGGTCAAGTAGACCGCCTGGCAACCCCAGCCCCGCGCGCGCCCTGAGCCTCGACTAGCGCCCCAGGCCCCCGGCGTGCGCCTCGCACGTTCGGATGTGATAGCCAGGAGGGCCCCAGATGGCGAGAGAGCTCCGCCCGGTGGCGCCACCGGGCTCGGCGGTCCTGGACCCCGCCCACGAGGGCGAGATCCGGGGAGCGTTGGGTCGGGTCCCCAAGTGGGACCCGGACCGCCCGCGTCCGCTCTCGCGGCGGCTTCTGACCCTGGCCGCGATCATGGGGCCGGGGCTGATCGTGATGGTGGGGGACAACGACGCCGGCGGAGTCTCCACCTACGCCCAGGCGGGCCAGAACTACGGCTCCAGCCTGCTCTGGGTGCTGGTGCTCCTGATCCCCACCCTGATCGTGGCCCAGGAGATGGTGGTGCGGCTGGGGGCGGTGACCGGGGTGGGCCACGCCCGCCTCATCCGCGAGCGCTTCGGCCGCTTCTGGGCCGCCTTCTCGGTGGGGGACCTCTTCCTGCTCAACTTCCTCACCCTGGTCACCGAGTTCATCGGGGTGGACCTCGGGCTTCGCTACTTCGGGGTCAGCCCCCTCTTCTCGGTGCCGGTGGTGGCGGTGGGGCTCCTGGCGATGGTGGCCACCGGCAGCTTCCAGCTCTGGGAGCGCTTCATGTTCGTGTTCATTGTCACGAGCCTCCTGATGTTCCCCCTGGCGGCGCTCTCCCACCCCTCCGCCGGGCCGATC
>JAJZGN010000223.1 GCA_021798435.1 bacterium
ACCTGCTCAACCGTTTGTCAAGGGCCAGGAGGAACTGACCAGTGGCGGCCAGCAAACCTGACCACTGGCGGCCACGGGAATTGACCACTGGCGGCCATGAAACCTGACCAGAAGGATTGGTGGTCTTGGAAGGTTCGTAGTAGTCGTAAGGGGGAAAGAGGTCTGGAGAGAGGGGGTTGAACAACCTGGGGATTGGGGAAAGGCTCGGGCCGGGCCAGACCCCGAGGAGCTGGCTGCGCCATTCCGTGCGCCCTGGCCCCTCATGCCGTCTGCCCGGAGATGGTGTTGAGCGCTCCCTGCCGCCGCCGGCCCGGGCTGAGGGATGGTTCCTCCTGCACCAGGGCCTTGACCCCGGCGCCCGAGGTGGCCTGAGCCAACCTCACGCTCTCCCCGGAGGTGACGCAGAGATGGGCATGGTGCAGCAGCCGGTCCACGGTGGCGGTGGCCAGGGTCTTGGGCATCAGCTCATCGAAGCCGGCAGGGTGGAGGTTGGAACTGATGGCCACGCTGCGGCGCTCGTAGGCGGCGTCGACCAAGCGGTAGAGACCCTCGGCGGCGTCGATGCTGACCGGGAGCAGCCCAATGTCATCGACCACGACCAGGTCGGCCCGCAGAATCCGCCCCACCACCTTGACCACCGAGTCGTCGGCCCGGCTGCGATGCACCATCGCCCCGAGCGACTCCAAAGAGAACCAGGCCACCCGGTGGCCCGCTTCCACGGCGGCCTGACCGAGCGCCTCCAGGAAGTAACTTTTTCCCGTGCCGGACGGCCCACAGACCACCAAGTTCTCCTTCCGCCCGATCCACTCCAGAGTGCGCAACGCGGCCTGAGTGGGCCGTGGGATCGAGCAGGCGGACTCGTCCCAGCCGGAGAAGGTCTTGCCGGTGGGGAACCCAGCCGCCCCACGCCGGGTGGCGGTGGCCGAGCGCTCCCGGCCATCCACCTCCTCCGTCAGCAGGACCCTGAGCACCTCGGCTGCCTCCCAGCGTTGCGCCCGGGCGGTGGCCAATACGTCAGGGGCCAGCCGGCGCAGGTGGGGCAGGCGCAGCCGGTGCAGGAGATCGTCAAGATCCTGGGATAGCGGCGGTGCCGCCACTGGAATGGTCATCGGCCCAGAGCTCCCCAGGCGGCGGTACCCACCTGCAGGCTGTGGTCCTCAGATGCCCGGGCTGCCTCTCCAGCTCGGGCAGTGGCCCGGTGCTCCACGATGGACTCCAGGTCGCCCTCGGAGAAGCGGCCACTGGTGGCCGCCTGCCCTAGGGCCTCATCCACCTGCGCTGCCCCAATGATTCTCGCCAGGCTCGCGGCCCGGGCCATCTTGGCCCGCACCCGTGTGGCTCCGGCCTCGCCTGCCTCCACCAGCCAAGCGCTGGCCCCAGGACCAAGCTTCAAGAACTCGGCCTCAGCACCGTTCCGAGCGCGGGGCGTGCGCTGCAGCGGGTCACTCTCCCGAGCCGGAAAGTGGGCGCCGTCGAGACGTGGGTTGCCCGGGGTGGTGCGCAGATGCCGCGCCACCTCGGTGGGGCCCTGGGGACCCAGATGCACCAGGATCACGTCCTCGCCATGGGCTCTGACCCATACCGTCTGGCCGGCCAGCTGGCTGGGGGCCGAGTACGATCCCCCTTCGAAGGTCACCATCGCCGTGGTCTTGCCCACCGACCGAGTGACCCCGAAGGCCATCGTGTAGGGCTGAGCGGGTAGCGGGTGCAGCCGGCGCCGCTCCTCCTCCAGCATCTCCACCGGGGCCCGTCGGGTGACCCGGTGGGGGCGCCGATTGACCTCCTCACAGAATTTGAGACAGGCTGCCTCCAGGGCCGCGAGGTCTCCGTAGTCGTCGAGGAGGTTGGCCTCCTTTGGAACCAGGTCGGCCTTGGCCACTCGGACCGTTGCCTCCGAGCCACCCTTCGACTCCGGGTCATAGGGCACACAGGTCTTCAGCGTCAGGCCACTGTGGCGGGCGGCCGCCACCAACGCCGGATTGCGGATCGCGATCCCCGCCACGTGCTCCACCGTCACCGTCTTCTCGTTGTCCGTCAGTGCGTAGGTCGGGCAGCCGCCGAAGCGGCGCAGGGTGGTGTCAATGCAGGCGATCACCGTCGGCAGCGTCCGGTCCAGGATCGGGAGCACCACTCGGAACCGGGACCAAGCCAGCCACGCACAGAACAAGATCGTGGGGCGTCCCCCGATGTCAGGACCGTCCCCGAAGTCGTACTGAAACCAAAGCCCGGGCTCAACCACCCAGGGACGGTAGATCCGCCGGTATCCGACTGCCCACGAGGTCTTGGCGGCCGCCACTCCGCGCCGCACCGTGCGCTCGGACCCCTGGTAGCCCATTGCCAGCAGCTTCTCGTGGGCCACGTCCGCTCGCATCTTGCCGTGGCTCCCCTCCACCCACTCCTCGATCTTCTCCAGGTAGCAATCGAGCAGCTGCGCCCGGTGAACCGGCCGGGCGCTCAGGCCCCCCGCTTCCCTGGCCGCCACGTAGTGGGCCACCGTGTTGTGGGAGCAGTCCGCCAGCTCGGCGGCTGTACGGTACGACTGGGTCAGGTCGAACGCTTCGAGTATTTCCATGACTTCCTCGGCAAACTTCACGGGGTCCCTCCTGGGCGCTGGGTGCTTGAACACGCTCAGCTAAACCCAGGAGGGGCTTCTCTGGTCGGCGGTCTCGGCCCCCCACCAGGGGGAGTGGTCAGGTTTCATGGCCGCCAGTGGTCAGATTCGTGGCCGCCAGCGGTCAGATTCGTGGCCGCCTCCGGTCAGAATCTCATGGCCGCCGACAGACAACCTGGTGGCACGCTGCTACGACGAGACCGTGGAGCTGCACTATCGCGGCACCGAGTGGCCGAAGGCCTGCTGGTTGGACTGGGATCCGGAGCAGCCGGTGTGGCGGGTGGAGTTCCAGCTTCGCCGCCCCTCCCTGGTCTCACCGGGATACCGGCCGTCCGGAGTCCGCGGAGCCTGGGCTGGCGCCAGGTGTGCCGCCGAACGTCAGCGATCCTGACCCTCTCAGCCGGGACGGTGTCCGGGCTGGGGGTCAGCCATGAGCGTTGTGCTGGCGGCGGATCCCCTTCGGTTCAGGCTGGCTCGCCGGGGGTGGGGAATGCCGACATCGCCCGGGCCGCACGAGTAAGTGCCCCGACCGTATCAGCGGCGCTGCCAGGACAGCTGGTGGCTCCACGGGCACTCACGAGACTCGCAGTCACGCTTGCCGATACGCCACCCGTCGGTGGGGTTGATGACATCCT
>JAJZGN010000224.1 GCA_021798435.1 bacterium
ACCGCTCGGGCCTCGCGCAGCCTGAGGATGGGCGGGGGCACGACCCTCCCCGGGGACGTCGCCCGGGCCATCGACCCCGGGGTCCTGCGCAAGCTGGGCGCCTCTCCCGGGCGCGGCATCGTGCTGGTCACCGGCACCAATGGCAAGACCACCACCTCCGCTCTCCTGCGGCAGATCGCGGCCACGGCTGGCTGGCGCGTGGGCGGGAACCAGAGCGGCTCCAACCTCATCTATGGCCTGACCGCCGCCGCCATCGCCCAGGCCGACCTCCGGGGGCGGATGGAGCTGGATTGGCTGGTGCTCGAGGTCGACGAGTTGAGCGCGGTGGCGGCGACCCGGGAGCTGCGGCCGCAGATCCTGGTGGTGCTCAACGCGTTCCGTGACCAGCTGGACCGTTCCTTCGAGGTGGACCAGGTCGCGGCCCACCTCGGTGAGGCCGTGGCGACCGTGCCCGCGACAGCGGTGGCGGTCCTCAACTCGGATGATCCGCGCATCGCTGCCCTGGCTGACCCCCCGAAAGCGCTTCACTTCGGGATCGAGGACCGGGGAGCCGACCGCGGAGGACTGCCCGAGTCGGCCGACCGTCCGGTCTGCCCTCGTTGCGGAGGCTCGCTCCAGTTCAGTGCGGTGTACTACGGTCAGTGCGGGGACTATAGCTGTCCCGCTTGCGGCTGGTCCCGCCCCGCACCCTCCCTGCGGGTGACCCGAGTCCTCACCGCCGGCCTGGACCACGTGGAGCTCACCCTGGAGGGTCCGGGAGGAGGTGCCGGGCCCCTGGAGGTGCCGCTGGCTGGCGCCCACAACGCCGCCAACGTCGCGGCAGCGACGCTGGCGGCCCTCGCGATGGGAGCCACCTGGGATCAGATCGGGCGCGGGCTGGAGGCGTTCCGCCCCGCCTTCGGCAGGTCCCAGGTGGTGCGATGGGGCCAGGGCCAGGTACGCCTACTTCTGGCTAAGAACCCGGCGGGGATGCAGGCCAGCCTCGAGGCGGTCCTCGGTGGTGACTCCGGGCCGGTTCTGGGGCTGGCTCTCAACGACGGGATCGCCGACGGCACCGACATCTCCTGGATCTGGGACGTGGAATTCGAGCGGCTGGCCGCCGGCGGTCCCCAGTGGATCGTCGTGAGCGGGCGGCGGGCAGCGGAGCTCGGCCTGCGCCTCCGGTACGCGGGGCTGGACGGGTCGCGGCTCATCATCCGGCCCGCCCCCGAGGAGGCGCTCGGCGAGCTCGCGGAGCGGGCAGCGCCGGGGATGCCGGCCCCGGCCCTGCTCACCTATACCGCGATGCTGGCCTGGCACCGGGCGGTCGTGGGCGCCGGAGAGGCCGCGCCGTTCTGGACTGAAAGGTGATGCCGGGGACGAGATCGCTGCGTCTGGGTGTGCTCTACCCCCGGGAGATGAACCTCTACGGCGACCGCGGCAACGTCCTGGCCCTGGTGCGACGCGCTGCGCTCCGGGGGGTGGAGTTGGAGGTCGCGACCCTCGGCCTCGACGCCGGGGACCCCGGGGAGGTCGCGGCCTGCTCAGGCTTCCTGATCGGGGGAGGCCAGGACCTGGACCAGCTGGCGCTGGCCCACGATCTGGTGACCAGCAAGGGACCCGCGCTGCGGGAGCAGGTGTCCAGCGGGGCCCCCCTGCTGGCCGTCTGTGCCGGCTACCAGCTCCTCGGGGAGCACTACCGGACAGCAGCCGGCGACCTCATCCCCGGCCTCGGCATCCTTCCGCTCCGCACCGAGGCGGGCCGCCGCCGGCTGGTGGGCAATGTCCTGGTCGCCGCCGATGCCGGACTCGGCCTTGCCAACCCACTTCTCGTCGGTTTCGAGAACCATTCCGGTAGGACCATCCTGGAGCCGGGGCTGTCCCCCTTGGGGAAGGTGGTGCGAGGCGGGGGCAACGACGGTGAATCGGGTCTCGAGGGGGCGGTCTTTGGCTCCGTGCTCGGGACCTACCTGCACGGCCCCCTGCTGCCGAAGAATCCCGCCCTCGCCGACTGGTGGCTGTTCACCGCCGCCGACCGGGCGGGCACCACCCTGGACCGATCCCAGCTGGACGACTCCGCGGAGGAGGCCGCCCGGCGCGAGGCTATCCGCATCACCCTGAGCGGTTCTCGGACCCGGGGCTATCGGCTCCTGGGGCGGCGGCCGCGGATCAGGCGAACTGGCTGAGTGAGGACTGCGGCAGCGTAGGCGAACCGGGGAGGATCACCGCCGGCTTGGAGAGCCCGAAGTCGGCTCCGAAGCGGCTGAAGCCGACCGCCATCTTGAGCGCCATGCTGGCTCTCCCGGTCACTGCCGGGGTGCCGCTGGGCGCCAGCAACGAGAGCGCCCCCAGGTCGAGGGTGGCTGAGGAGGACGAGGTCAGGCGTTGAGGAAGATCGTTGGTGGTGGCCACCCATCCGTCCACCGTGGTGGTGCCGAAGGTGACCATCTGGGACAGGATCCCGGCGCCGGGGGTAGCCCCGGCGGATTGCCCGAGGCTTCCCAGGGCGCCCTCCACGGCGGCCGCCAGGGCTGAACCCGGCAGCTCGCCCTGCAGGTGCTCGGTGGGCACCCCGTTCAGAGTTCCTCCGCTGCCCAGGTTCGCCACCTTGGTCGCCGACTTGAGGGTCGAGAGCAGTTGCCGGAGCTGAGACTGGAGCCCGGTCGCGCCACCGGGCAAACCCGACGCCGCCCCGGACGCGAGCGCATACCACTGGGTGCCGTTTAAGCTGACGTACCCCGCGCCCGCCACCTCAAGGAGGTGGACAGTTCCAGGAAGCAGGGAGGGCAGGCTGTAGGTCACCTCCTCGGTCCCGTTGGACTGGTACAGGACTTCCCCGCTGAGGATGGAGCCCGAGAGCTTGGCGGCCTGCTGCTGCAGCTGCTGCTCAGCCGCCGCGGGCAAACCGGAGACTCCCTGGAGAGAGATGCTGACGGTCGCCGAGTAGTCGGCTTCGAAGCTGGTGCCGAGGGCCGCATTTCCTGAGGTGCCCAGGAGGTTGGCGGCCACCGCGGGATTGCGGTGGTGGGCCACGGCCCCGCAGCCGGCCAGAAGCACTGTGGCCACCCCCGCCGTGAAAAGTCGGCGCCCGGACATGGCCGCATCCTAGCCCATGTCCTGCGACACAGCTGCGGCGCAAGCTGATCGTCACAGGACGGCTCCGCCGTAGTAGCTTTGCAAGGTGCTCGATCCCCTGCCCGCCGGCGTCCGCCCCGAGGTCGGGCGCGAGGCCCCGGCCGATCCCCTGGTGGACCCGGCCAAT
>JAJZGN010000225.1 GCA_021798435.1 bacterium
CTGTGACATGGAGGGCGTCGCCGGGATCGCCGACTGGGGCCAGGTCACCCCGGGACCCCAGTATCAGTTGGGGCAGGAGCTGATGCTGGCTGAGGTCAACTCGGCGATCCGGGGAGCGCAGGAGGGTGGCGCGCGGCGCTTCCTGGTGAACGACTCCCACGGACGGATGGCCAATCTGGACCCGGCCCGGCTGGCGGGGAGAGCAAGCTACCTTGCCGGTTGGCACAAGCCGCACTACATGATGGAGGGGCTGGACCAGACCTTCGGCGCCATCTTCTTCATCGGATACCACGGTGCCGTGGATGCACCCCCGGCCATCCTCTCGCACACCTACAGTCCCCGGCTGGTCGCCGGCGCCGCCGTGGATGGGCTGCCGGTGGGGGAGGCCGGCCTCAACTGCCTGGTGGCGGCCCACTTCGGGGTGCCGGTGGCCCTGGTAAGCGGGGACCAGTACACCGGGGTGGAGCTGCGCAGCCTGGCGCCGGGAGTGGAGGCGGTGGCGGTCAAATCCTCCCTCACTAGGTTCGCCGCCCTCAGCCTCCACCCCGAGGAGGCGAGGGACCGCATCCGCGCCGGGGCGCGCCGGGCGCTCGGTCGCCTCCCCGAGCTTGCCCCTCCCCGGGTGGCTCCTGACTGTCGGATCCGGGTCACCACCAGGAACGCCGACCTCGCGCAGCTGGCCTGTCGGGTGCGCGATGTGCTCCGTATCGGCGAACTCGAGGTGGAGGTGGCCGGGGGTGACCGCCTCGAGGTCTTCCGCAACTTCGTGGCCGTGCTGGAGATCACCCGCCAGCTGGCCGCCGAGGCCTGATCGCCCCTTTCGGCGGCGGATACTACCCTCGTGGCCGCACAGCTCCCGACGCCAGCCGGCACGGAGGACCGGGTCGAGGTCTGGCTCGTGCTCCGACCTCGGGAGGATGGCGATTCGCTCGGGATCCCCACCCTGGGTTCGCGTCCCCCTCAGCTGCGGAACCACTTGGAGCCGGATGAGCTGGAGCGCCTTCGCAGCGCTCGGGCGGAGGAGCTGGAGCAGGCCGCTGGGTGGGCCCGCTCTCACGGGTTGGAGGTGGTGGGGACCTCGCTCCGGGACCGGCGGCTCCGGATCTCGGGGTCAGAGGACGAAATTCGAGCCCTCATGGGTCGAGGAGCCGGGGCGGCGGGCGGCCTCGAGCCTCCCGAGGAATTGGGCGACACGGTGGTCGCGGTGTTGGGCCTGGGTCCGATGCCGTTTGCTCGATCCCGCTTCCGCCCCCTCCCACTGCCCGACCTGCCCCTTCCGAAGGCCGCTCCCCTGAGCTTCACGCCACCGGAATTGGGGACGCTCTACCAGTTTCCCCCGGTGCCCGCGAGCGGACTCGGGTGCCTGGGCCTCATCGAACTGGGCGGTGGTTACGACCCCTCGTCCCTCGCCTCCTACTTCACGGGGCTCGGCCTCGCCGTCCCCCAGGTGGCCAACGTCCCCGTGCTGGGCAGTGGCAACCTGCCCACCGGTGACCCTCAGGGCCCGGACGGCGAGGTCACCCTGGACATCGAGGTGGCGGGGTCGCTGGCCCCGGGCGTCAGGATCGCCGCCTACTTCGCGCCCAACACCGACCAGGGGTTTCTGGCCGCCATCCAGGCGGCTACCCACGACCCTGTCAACCGCCCGCAGGTGCTCTCCATCAGTTGGGGCGGCCCCGAGCCGGGCTGGCCGACCGGCGTGAGGGCCGCCTTCGAGCATGCCTTCGAGGACGCTGCGCTGGTGGGGATCACGGTCTGCGTCGCGGCCGGGGACAGCGGCTCATCCGATGGGATGACGGACGGCCTGGCGCATGTGGACTACCCGGCGGCGAGTCCGCTGGTGCTGGCTTGCGGGGGAACCCGCCTCCTGGCGGCTGGCGGGAGGATCAGCTCTGAGGTGGTCTGGAACGACCTCCCCGCCGGAGGAGCCACAGGCGGAGGGGTGAGCCGGGCGATCCCTCTCCCCTCCTGGCAGGCTGGGGCCGGGGTCCCGCCTGATGTCGACCCCGGGCGTTTTCAGGGCCGCGGGGTGCCGGACGTGGCCGGGAACGCCGATCCCGAGACCGGCTACCGCGTGCTGGTGGACGGCCAGGCCGCCGTGTTCGGGGGGACCAGTGCGGTCGCCCCCCTCTGGGGAGCCCTGGTGCTGGTCTGCTCCGCCCAACTGGGCCGGCGTCCCGGCCTTCTCAACCCACTTCTCTATTCCCGGTTCGCGGCTGAGGGTGCCTTCCGGGATATAACCCAGGGCGGCAACGGGGCCTACATGGCGAGGGTGGGGTGGGACCCCTGCACCGGTTGGGGCAGTCCCGTGGGCGCGGCCCTGCTGAGGGCGCTTCAAGCATGACCCCCCCGACCGGGGCTCCCCGGACGGAGAAGGCGGTCCGGCGATGAGCTCTCCGGAGCAGGCCTACGAGCGGGTCAACCTGCTGGCCGACCCCCTTCACGAGTACTGCAGCATCACCAAGCAGCTGGGGGACGGAGCCAGCTCGGAGCAGGCCCTGCTCGACAGCCCCTGGCTCCAGCGCCAGCGCCGGATCCACCAACTTCAGTCCGCCTGGTGGGTCTTCCACACCGCAGAGCACTCGCGGTTCCAGCATGCGGTGGGGGCGATGCATCTCACCGGCCGCTTCACCGAGCACCTCTATGCCAGCCTTCGAGAGAGCCTCCCCGACCTCCCGAGCCAGCCTCTGGTGGTGGAGACGATGCGGGTGGCCGGGCTCCTCCACGATGTCGGCCACGGCCCGTTCGGACACTTCTTCGACAGCGAGGTGCTCTCCTCCTTCCACCTGGACCACGAGGACGTGGGACGCCGGCTGGTCGTCGGCCCACTTGCCGACCTCATCTCCTCGCTCCGTCGCAGCCCGGACGGGGATTTCGCCCCCGGAGAGTGGATCGACCCTCGTCATGTCGCCTACGTCATGGCCCCCGCCGAGTTGGAGGGCTTCCACCCGCCCGCCTGGCTGGCCGCCCTGAAGCCGGTGCTGTGCGGGCCGGTCAGCACGGACAACATGGACTACGTGCCCCGGGACGCGTACATGTGCGGTGTCGCGGTGGGACCGGTGGACCTGCCCCGCCTGCGCCATTACCTGTTCATCAAGGACGGGCAGCTGGTCCTTCACCAGCACGGGGTGCCCGCGCTGGAGATGTTCCTCTCGGCCCGGCTCTACATGTACAACCACGTCTACTTCCACCGGACCGTCCGGCGCATCGACCTGCACATGCGCCCCCTGTT
>JAJZGN010000226.1 GCA_021798435.1 bacterium
TATCCGGCTCAGCAGTTCCCAACCCCTCATCGCATCCCCTTCGCCGCTCTCCCGAACCGTGGCCGGGGTGCGTCGGCTGGCCGAGGCCGGGGTCGGGGCGGTGGTGCTCCCCTCCCTCTTCGAGGAGGACATCCTGGAGGCCGAGCGCCGCGAGGGGATGCTGCTGGACCAGGGATCTGACGTCTTCCCGGAGTCGCTCTCCTACTTCCCGGAGACGGCGGCCCCGGCCTCCGCCCCGGAGGCCTACCTGAGGCTGATCGAGAGGGCCGCCGCGGCGGTGGAGATACCTGTGCTGGCCAGCCTCAACGCGGCGAACCTCGAGGGATGGGCGGGGCTGACCCGCGCCATGGCGGAGGCCGGAGCCGCGGCCATCGAGCTCAACTTCTATCAGCTGCCGGCGGATCTGGAGGTGGGGTCGGCGGAGGTGGAGTCGCGGCTCCTGGAGGCGCTCCAGGCCGCCAGGGCGGCATCCCGGGTCCCGGTGGCGGTGAAGCTCGTGCCGTACTTCAGCTCCCTCGGGGAGATGGCGACCCGTCTCGACCGCGCGGGTGCCGATGGGCTGATCCTCTTCAACCGCTGGCTCCAACCCGAGATCGACCCCGAGACCGGACGGGCGCTCCCGGGGATCGGACTGTCCATCCCGACGGATGGCCGCCTTCCCCGGCTCTGGATCGCACTTCTGAGGGGCAGAGTGGGCGCCTCCCTGGCGGGCAGCTCCGGGGTGGAGTCCTCCCAGGACCTGGTCCGCTACCTGCTGGCGGGGGCCGACGCGGTGATGACCACCTCAGCCCTTCTCCGACACGGCCCGGACCACGCCCGGTCACTGCTGGACGGGCTGCAGGGATGGATGGCGGGTCACGGGCTGGAGCGGGTGCAGGACATCCACGCCAGGGCCGCCACCCCCGGCCGGCCGGCCGAGCTACGCTCCACCTATGTTGAGGCGCTCAAGCTGGCCAACTCGCAGGACCGGGGTCCGTGGTGAGGCGGTGAGGACCAAGGGCGCCGGACCCTAGGAGCGGGTGGGGATGGATTTGAGCCGGCGTCGGCTGGGCCTGACCGACATGGAGACCACCCCGGTGGGTTTCGGCGCCTGGGCCGCCGGAGGGTCGGGCTGGGCCTTTTCCTGGGGGCCTCAGGGTGACGAGCTCTCCATCGCCGCCATCCATCGGGCGCTCGAACTGGGGGTGAATTGGATCGACACCGCGGCGGTGTACGGTCTGGGCCACTCGGAGGAGGTGGTGGCCCGGGCGCTGGGGGGGATCGCGCCGGGCGACCGTCCCTACGTGTTCACCAAGTGCGGGCTGGTATGGGACGACTCCGACCACGGTCGAGAACCGCAGGAGGTGGGGCGGCCGGAGTCCATCCGCCGCGAGCTGGAAGCCTCTCTCCGGCGGCTGCGGATGGAGCGGGTGGACCTCTACCAGATGCACTGGCCGGCGGAGGACGGGACGCCCCTCGAGGAGTACCGGGGATGCCTGCTGGATCTGAAACGCGAGGGGAAGGTCCGTTGGGTTGGGCTGTCCAACCACGACCGGCTACAGCTGGAGGCGGCCGAGCGCCTGGGCCATGTCAACTCCCTGCAGCCTCCCTTCTCCATGATCCGGCGGGAGGCTGCCGCCGAGATCATCCCCTGGTGCCGGGAGCACAACACCGGGGTTATCGTGTACAGCCCGATGCAGGCCGGGCTCCTCACCGGGGCCTTCTCCTGGGATCGGGCGGCCTCGCTCTCGCCCGACGACTGGAGATCGCGCGACCCCGGATTCCAAGGGACAGGGCTGGCCCACAACCTGGAGCTGGCAGAGGCGCTCCGACCGATCGCGCTCCGCCACGGGGGGACCGTGGCCGCGGTGGCGGTGGCCTGGACTCTGAGCTGGCCCGGGGTCACCGGGGCGATCGTGGGGGCGAGGAGCCCTGGGCAGGTGGACGGATGGGTCGGCGCGGGAACCATGCAGCTGACCCCGCGTGATCTGGAGGAGATCTCCAAGGCGGCGGTGGGCACGGGCGGGGGCCGGTCAGACCCGGTTGAGACAGGCCTGAGAGGTGGGACGCGCCGCTGCCCCACCTAATCGTCGAGCCCGGATGGCGTTCTCACCCCCAGGTTGCTCTGTGGTGGGGGGCGTCTCGGTGCAGCTCCCGCCCAGCCGGAAGGAACCTCGCCCTGGCCACCCCGCCTTCCTCCTCGGGCCCCGAGGCCCGAAGGCCGCCCGGAGGCGCATCCTATGGGGGGTCCGGGGTGCCCGGTCAGTTGAACCTCGCCTGCCAGAGTGAGCGCCGCACACCGGCGATCGGGGGGACGCCATTTGAACACGGCTGAGACAGGGCCCTTGGAGGTCGGCCTTGGGGTGACCGGATCGATCCTGGACGCCATAGCCATAGACCAGTGGGATCTCCCCTCTCCATGCACCGAGTGGTCGGTGCGCGAGGTCGCCGAGCACCTCATCGGAGGCAATGACCTCTTCACCCGTGCCCTCGGCGGGGAAGTGCCGACCTCGCCTTCGGGTGCGGGCGGGGTCCCAGGAGCCTACCACCGGTCGGCGGAGCGGCTGCTGGGCGCCTTCCGGGAGCCCGGGGTGATGGCAACGGAGGTCCGGGTGCCCTTCGGGACGGTGCCGGGGGCGATCGCCCTCCAGCTCCGGCTCACCGAAGTCCTGGTGCACGGGTGGGATCTGGCCCGGGCCACCGGGCAGACGCCTCAATTCCCGGAGGAGGCCGCGGAGCAGGCGCTCGCGTTCACCGTGCCGATGTTGGAGCGCATTCCGGCGGGGCGGCAGCCGTTCGGTCCCCCGCAGCCGGTGGACCGGGATGCCCCGGCCATCGATCGGCTGGCGGCGTGCCTCGGCCGGCGGGTCCCGAGCGGCGGCCGAGAGGGCTGATCTAAGGCCGCCGAGTCTCCTCACCTGGATGGCGGCTCACACTCTGGTCTCGGCCGCGGCCCCCTGCCGGCTAGGAGGTTTACGACCTAGCGGACGTCGCCCCCCACCCGCTCCGGCACGACCCGGATGACCACCCGCCTCTCGCCCGGCTGGAGCGTGAAGTTGGGATCCCCTGTGTACTTCTGGCTGAGGAAGCGGATGTGCTCCACCCCACCCTCCTCGCTCAGCTCGGCGCGCCCCTGGACGGTGAGCGAGTCGTAGGGGTTCTCACTGTCCACAACGGAGATTGCGATCCTGGGGTCGCGCTCGAGGTTGCGGGCCTTGACGCGGCCCAGCGCGGTGTTGAGCAGCACCGCC
>JAJZGN010000227.1 GCA_021798435.1 bacterium
GGGGGTGGGACGTGTTGGGGGGGGCGCGGCTGGACCCGCCATCGGCGGGCGCAAGTCCGTTGTGGGGCCGGCGGCCGCTTGGGGCGCGATCTCCTGGGCCCGAGGACCGATGGGGGTGGGCGCCGGCCCCACGACCAACGGCGAAGCGGAGCCGGAGCCGCCACCGGCTGGGCGCGGTGGAGCTGAGGTCGCGCCATTCGGCACGGGCTTGGAGATGCGCTCGGTGGTAAGGGGAGGCACCCCCGGTGAACGCTGGGCGGCCGGGGCTGGCGATGGAGGCACGGCAACCGGCGGCTTCGGCTCCGGCGCCTGGGCAGCTGGGCCTGGCGGGCTGGTCGCTCCTTCCTGGGGGGGAGGTGGGCTGGGTGCCGGACGGGGCCCGGCATTGGGCCGAGCAGGGCCAGCGGGCGAGGCCAGGGGACGCTGGGGAGGCGGGGCGGCGGAGGCCGGCGGCGCGGGCTCAGGACGCTGAGGATGAGGTGTCGCCAGCGGAGCCGCCGTCCCGGGGCCGGGCGTCGGCGGCCCACTGGTTTCCCGGGACGACGGGACGTTCCGTGCGGCCAGCGGTGGAGCTGGCACGGTGCCGGGTCCGGATGCCGGAGTGACCGGGCGCGGGAGTGGAGGGGCCGGTGGCGTGGGGCGCGGGGACTCGCCGACGGGGTTCGGAGCCACCGCCAGAAGCATGCCCATGGCGCGGAGCTCCTCCTGGGTGGCGAGCACCAGGAGGAGCTCGTACATCGCCCGGCCCATCCTGCGCAGCAGCTGGGCGGCCTCCGCTGAGTAGCCGGCCTCCTCGACGTGGGAGGCGATGTCTCGGGCGGCGGCCTCGAGCCGTTCCTCGGTGATGTCCTGCCCGTCCAGGGACGCGACTGCCTGCTGGATTAGGCCCGGGAGTTCGGGCACCTGAGGCACCAACTCCGCCGCCAGCCGTCCCCAGGACTGGGCCATGTCGGCCAAGCCTTGGGTGAGCGGATTCGCCGCAGTGTGCGCTCGCAGCTCCTGAGCCATCTGGGCCGCAGTGTGACAGCTCCTTACCGCAATCGAGTTTCGAGAGCTAAACGGTTCGGTGACGGGAGGGAGAGGACCCAGTCCCCCCCATCGCTAACATGGCGGAGTTGCCCACTTCTAGCTCGAGCCCGCGCGCCCTTACCCCCTGGCTGGCCGGGGTGGAGGAATGGCTCTTGGCCAAATCCGAGTTCCGGATGGTCCCCGACCTGGTGGTCCCGATCCCCTCCCGGGGACCAAGACCAAGGGGCGGCCCGGGCCGGAGGGTGGGCTTTGTGGGCTTTCCCTCGGACTACAGCCTCCTCATTCTCCTGGGCCTGCTCCACTCCGAGGTGGAGCTGGTCGGGCTGGCCACCAGCCTCGGGGCCAACCCCGCCATCGCCGGGGAGAACGCCCTGAGCCAGGTCGCGGACCACGTGGGGGTGCCCCTGCTGCGGCTGGCCCGGGTCAACGAGTACGACTCCCTCGCCGTGCTCCGCCGACTGGGGGCCGACCTGTTCGTCGTCGCCAGCTTCGACCAGATCCTCCACCGGAGAGCCCTTGAGATCCCTCCCATGGGTTGGGTGAACATCCACCCTTCACTCCTCCCCCGCTACCGCGGCCCGGAGCCGGTCTACTGGGCCCTCGCCAACGGCGAACAGGAGTCGGGGGTCAGCTTCCAGCGCGTGGCCGCGGGCATCGACGCCGGCCCCCTCCTCTACCAGGCAACGGAGGAGGTCCGACCCCGCGACACCGCCGGGACCCTGACGCGGCGCCTCACCGAGCTGGCCTGGCGGCATGTGCCGCAGGTGGTAGATGAGGCGCTGCACGGAGCGCCGGGTAAGCCGATGGACCTGTCCACCGGTTCCTACTTCACCTCGGTGGGCCACCGGCGGATCGACAACCTCGACTCGGTGATCACCGCCGACCGCCTGGTGCGGGCCGGCGACCCCAACATGCTGGCCGCCGCCTGTCTCGAGGGTCGAGTGGCCTACGTCCGCCGGGCGATCTCGGTGGCGGCGGATGACGGGCGCCCTGGCCCGCGACTTCACTTCCCGGACGGCGACCTCCTGCTGCTCGAACTCGCCGGGAGCTGCGGCTGCCACCACGCCGAGCCGGTGGGCAGCTGCCCCCACGACGAGACCGCCTGAACGACCGCCCCCACTCGGCGATGTAGGATCGCCGCGTGCAATCCCCCAACCCTGTGGCCCGAGCGGGTGAGATCACAGTGGAGGTGAGGAGGCTGTCGGCGGGAGCCCAAGCGGCCACCGACAGCGTGGTGCGTGAGTCCCCCCTGCAGGTCCTGGTCGACTCCGAGCCGCTGGGCATCCTGATGCGGACCCCGGGCGCCGACCTGGAGCTGGCGCTGGGGCTGCTCCACTCCGAGCAGATCGTTCACTCCCGGGCGGAGGTGGCCGGGGCGAGGCTGGCACCGAGCGGTCAGGGGATGCTCGGTGCCCTCGGGCTGGAGGTCGAACTTGATCCGGAGGCGGAGAACCTTGTTGATGTCCACCTCCTGCGCCCGTGGGTTGTGGGGTCTTCAGGGTGGCAGAGGGCACTTCCCTCCAGCAGCGCCTGCGGCATCTGCGGCGCCGCCACCCTCGACGCTATCCGCCGGACCCATCCGCGGGTGGGGGGAAGCGGAACCTTCGAACTGGAGCGGCTGCTTCAGCTGCCCGACCTGTTGAAGTCCTCACAGCAGCTTTTTCGCTCCACCGGGGGACTTCACGCAGCCGGGCTGCTGCTGCCCAGATCGGAAGAGCTGGAGGTGGCGGAGGACGTGGGCCGTCACAACGCGGTGGACAAGCTTGTCGGCCGAATGCTCCTGGCGGACCGACTCCCGCTCACCGACTCCTGCCTGGTGGTCAGCGGTCGGGCCGGCTTCGAGATCGTCCAGAAGGCGGCGGCGGCCGGCATCGCTCTGGTGGCCTCGATCTCGGCACCGTCGTCACTGGCCGTCGAGGTGGCAGAACTGACCGGCATCACCCTGGTGGGATTCCTGCGCCCCGGGGGCGGCAATGTCTACACCCACTCCGAGAGGCTCACCTCGCACCCCGGGGTCCTGGCATGAGCCCGCCGGAGTTCTCGCTCCTGATCCTGGCCGGCGGCCGGAGCTCCCGGATGGGAAGGGACAAGGCGGCGATCCCGTTCCCCGGACCCCAGGACCCGCCCATCATCCACCAGATCCACCGCCGGCTCGGCGGGGGGCGCGCGAGTGTCTGG
>JAJZGN010000228.1 GCA_021798435.1 bacterium
CCACCTCTTGGGCCGGATCACGAGGAGCACCGCCAGCGCTGCCTGGGCCACGCCGAAACCGGCGGTCCCGAGCCCCAGAAGGACCGTCTGGCCCAGGTGCTCGCCGACGATGTCGAAATGTATCCAGGCGGCCACTCCCAGCAAACCGGCCAGCACCACTCGGGGCCAGGTGCCTGGCGGGAGCCTCACCGTGGTGGGACGAGTCGCGAGGATCGCGGCGAGCAGCAACAGCCCACCGCCGGCCGCCACCAGTGGCCCCGGTCCCGCTGACGGCACCGCCAGGGGAGCGACCGGACCCGGGTCCGCGACGAAGTGAAGGATCCGCCACCAGTCGAAAGCACTGACGGCCACTATGGCTGTCGCCAGCGCCGCCGCCAAACGTCGGACGGACGCCGGTCGGCCGAGGCGCCCATACCAGGCCAGAAGCAGCATGGCCCCGAGCGCCATCCCGATCAGGAAGAATCCGTCCGCCCCGAGGCCGCTCACCATGGTGAGCCCGTGGAACAGGCTCAGCCAGGGCAGGAAGGCGCCGACCACAACCGCGGCGGCTCCCACCCCCCCCGCCAACCAGGGGGCGACTGAGACGGCCAGGGGGCGGCCGTGGCCGCCCCCCAGCACCAGGTCAGTGTCCGACGACATTGAAGAACAGGAACAGGTTGGAGGGGATGGTCGCGCTGACGTCTCCCTCGGCCTGCATCTGCGTGAGCGTGGAGAGGCTGGCGCCCGATGTCAGCTGGGTCCAGGCGCTCTCGTTGGGGACCGCGACCACGTCGATCTTCCACCAGCCACCGCCGGTTCCGTCGAGGATGTGGCTGTGGGCCGGCAGGGGGATGTCCCCATACCCGGTGCCGAAGACCTGGGCGAGGTCCAGGGTGGTCGGGTGGTTCACGCACGCGCCCACGGTGGGGCACTGAGGTGCCGGCGCGGGATTGGCGAACAGGGGCACGATCACGTACAGGGTCTGCATCCCGGTGATGCTCTGCCCGTCCGGCCCTGAGGTGGCCGCGGCGCCGACCTCGCAGCCGCTGCTGGACATCGGCTGGTAGGAGCCCGCGGCCCCGCAGTAGAACTCCCTGGGGTACTGGATCTGAACCGTGGTCCCGTTGACGTAGGCGGCGGTGGTGGCCTGGGAGACTGGCAGCGTTCCCGAGGGGCCGCCCCCCGCTGCCAGGGCCGTACCGCCGATGAAGAGCGCTGAAACCCCGAAGGTCGCCGCCGCCACCAGCACCCCGAACATCCGGGGCCGCTGGCCCAGTATTTCTCGCATCGACATCGCTGCACGTTCCTCCTGGGTGCTCGGCACCCCATCCCGTGATCGCCTCAGGCAGCTCCGCCCGAGGTCTGCTGGAGGGGGATACGCACCGGGGACCGCGGCGGATCACTTCTGCTCGGCTGCCGGGACCTGGGCCTGTGATCCGTATCCGGCCGGTTCGCGTACCCAAGAGGGGATGGCGATAGCGCAAGCTGAAGGGGACTTGGCAGAGGATGAGCTTCGGGACACGGATGCCCAGTTGATGTGGCGGCTGCGCGCGCGAGACGAGGACGCCCTGGGGGAGCTGTACGACCGGCACGCTTCCCTCGCCTTTGGGCTGGCGCTGAGGATGGTTCGCGACCGGGCCGCTGCCGAGGAGGTGGTCCAGGACACCTTCCTCACCCTCTGGCGGCAGGCTGCTAACCATCTTCCAGATCGGGCCAGTGCCCGCAGCTGGATCTGCACAATCGTCCGCTCCCGGGCGATCGACCGGCTGCGCCACTCCGCGTCCAAGGAGGCGCGCGACGGCCAGCTGGCAGACGACCTGGCCGGACTCTGCGACACCTGGCAGCTGGCCGACGAGTCCATGCGGGCGCAGGCGGTCCATCGGGCGGTGGAGGACCTGCCCCAGGAGCAGCGAGTGGTGCTCGAGCTCGCCTACTTCCTGGGGCTCTCCCAGACGGAGATCAGTCGGCGCACCGGGGCGCCGCTGGGCACGGTGAAGGGCCGGACTAGACTGGCCCTGGAGCGTCTCCGGACGGCCCTGGCCAGCGCGACCCAGGTGGAGGAGGTGGAGCCCTGATGCCAGAGCGAGGTCGCACTCCGCTCAACTGCACGGAGGTCCGGGAACTGCTCCCCGCCTACGTCCTCGACTCCCTCGAGGTGGAGCCTGCGGCGAGGGTGCGCGAGCATCTCGCCGCATGCGCCGACTGTCGCGCCGAGGCGGCGGAGCTCAGCTCGGTGGTGGCGGCGCTGGCGGAGCAGGTGCCCCCGGTGCCAACCCCGCCTGACCTGCGCCGTCGGGTTCTCGCCGCGGTGCACAGGGAGGAGGAAGTACCGGCCGCTCCCGCCGTCCTCCTCCCGCGGGCGTCCCGGCAGCCCTGGCTGGCCGTGGCGGCGGCGCTCCTTCTGGCGGTGGGCGCGGGTGGCTGGGGGCTGGAGGAGCACCTTTCGGGGGCCGCACCCAGGGAGGGTGCGGCTGCCATCACCCCGGTGGAGCGGCTGATCGCGTCGGGCCAGGCCCAGGTTGTGCCTCTGGCGCCGGTGCCGGGTTACACGGGCAGGGCGGCGCTGGTGTCGGCGGGTTCTCGGGGCGCCTATCTGCTCCTCACCGGGGTGCCCAAGCTCTCCGGAGCGCGGTCCTACACTCTGTGGTTTCTCCAACCCGGCCAGGCCCAGACGTCGCCTCGGGCGGTGGTGGAGGTGAACGGCCCGGGTGCCTATCGGCTCCCCGAGGGGCCCACCGGCTACGGGGCGGCGGCGGTCACCAGGGAGCCGTCTCGGAGCGACCGGACCCCCCGCGGGCCGGTTCTGCTCTCGACCAAGCTCTAGTTCATTCTGGGGGCCAGTGGCGCCCTCACCAACCGGCTCTCCTTCCGCCGGGGAGGGACGGATGCCCGCAGCCGACTCTGTGGGCCACGCCCACTGCCCCCCACCTCACCGTGGATCTCGGGGCACAGGACGCAGGCGGCACTGGCCTCGTGCCTGCGGAGGGACGGGGCGGTGCCCTCCTGCCGGCGCTGACCACCCGCCCCAACTCGTTGCGGTCGAGGAAGCCGGCGGGGTCGACCCCGCTGATCTGATGGCCGTCCAAGGAGTGTGGCGCTCCATCCCCCGCGAGGGGGCGGCTGGGCGCGGTCTCGGTCGGGGTCGGGGTGACAGCGCCCCCTCGGCGCGGGCGCCTCGGCCTACCTGCGCAGGAAGTGGTGGTTGCGGTCGCCGCTGCCGGCCGGG
>JAJZGN010000028.1 GCA_021798435.1 bacterium
ACCAGGCGGACTACCGAAGGGCTGACGGTCCCGCTGGAACTGGTGACGAGCAGGTTGGCACGGACGGCGTTCACCACGCTGTTGGTCGCTGACTGGGCCAGCGAGGCGCCCAGAACGGCGACGGAGGAGACCACCGCCAGCCCCACCATCAGGGCCGTGGCGCCCTGGGCCGTGCGCCGGGGATCCCGCACGGTGTTCGCTCGCCCGAGACGGCCGGCCACTCCCAGCATGCGCACCAACGGGCTCCCCAGGACCTGCGCCGACGGCCCGGCGGCAAGGGGTGCCAGCATGGCCGCCGCGATGAAGAGGCCGGCCGCACCGAGCCCCACCAGGGTGACGTTGGAGGTGGGGAGTCCGTAGCCGAGGACGGCCAGGGCCACCACGGCGCCGCAGCCTCCTGCCAGGACTCGCCTCCCGCGGGTGGCCGCGGGGTCGATCGGACCCGGCACCAGCGCCACCACCGGCGGGATCCTGACCGCCCGCAGAGCCGGGTTGACCGCGGACAGGACCGTGACACCCACCCCCACCGCCAAGCCGACCGCCACCGTGCGGGCGCCGAACACCAAGGGGCCCGCCGGCAGGGGCACCCCGAGCCCGCTGAGGAGAGCCGGGAGGCCCAGGGCGACCAGGACCCCGAGTCCGACGCCCAGCGCTGACGCCAAGAGTCCCACCAGCGCAGACTCCAGCAGCACCGAGCCGAGAACCTGGCCGCGACTGGCCCCGAGGACGCGGAGCAGGGCCAGTTCCCTGGTCCTCTGCCCGACGATGATGGAGAAGGTGTTGAAGATGGTGAACGCGCCCACGAAGAGCGCGATGAATCCGAAGATGAGCAGCGCCGCCGAGACCGGCGCCAGCGCCTGGGTCGAGTTGCCGGTCTGTTGCCGCGCCACCTCCCGACCGGTGAGCAGGGTCAGGCCGGGCGGCAGGACCTGATCGATGGCCCGCCCCACCGCGGCCTGGTTGGCACCCGCCTTGGTCGCAATGTCGATCGCGTAGAGCTGGCCCTCGGCCCCGAAGAGCCGCTGCGCTGTCGGCAGGCTGAAGGCGGCAAAGGTCGCTCCCGGCACCGCGCCCGCCCCGATCAGCCGGGCGATCCCCGAGATGGTGAACGTCTGCGGTGAGCCGGGGAGGAGGACGCGGACCCGGTCGCCGACGGCGAAGTTGTATCTCTGAGCCGTGACCGCGTCCATCACCACCTCATGGGGGCCGGTCGGAGCGCTTCCGGATGTCAACCGGAACGCTGACATCCGAGCGATGGGATCGAATGTCAGTCCGATCGCCGGCTCCAGGCCGGTCTTCACGGGCGCCCCGTCGCGCTGGACGAATTGGGCGTAGCCGCTCACCGATCCCTCCGCCGCCGCCACCCCTGGCACCCCGCGCACCTCCGCCAGGACCGACTGGGGGATGTTCTGAACCCCCTGGGCCTGCACCTCGAAATCCAGGTGCCGGTAGACGTTGCCGTAGAGGGAGGCGATGGTCCCGTTCAGGGTGTCGGTCAGCACCAGGGTTCCCGCGATGAAGGTGACACCCAGGATGACCGAGATGGCGGTGAGCGCCAGCCGCAGCTTGTGGGCCAGCAGAGTGCGCAGCGTCACCCGGATCATCTCAGTGCCTCAGCCGTCGCATCTGGTCGAGGACGGCATCCGCGGTGGGGCTGGCCAGGTCGCCGACCAGCGCCCCGTCGGCGAGGAAGACCACCCGGTCGGCGTGGGCGGCGGCATTCGGGTCGTGGGTCACCATCACCACCGTGTGCCCGAACTCCCCCACGGCCTCTCTGAGAAAGGCCAGCGTCTCCGCAGCCGCGTTGGAGTCGAGGTTGCCGGTGGGCTCGTCGGCAAATATCAGCTCTGGACGGCCGACCAGCGCTCTGGCACAGGCAACTCTCTGCTGCTGGCCACCTGAGATCTCCGTGGGCCGCTGCCGCAGTTGGTCACCGATCCCGAGCCGCCCAACCACCTCATCGAGCCATTCCTGGTCGACCCTGCGTCCGGCCAGTCCCAGGGGCAAGGTGATGTTCTCCCGAACCGTCAGCGCGGGGACGAGATTGAACGATTGGAAGATGAACCCGATGCGGTCGCGCCGCAATCGGGTGAGCCCGGCGTCGTCGAGGAGCCCCACCTCCTCCCCGCCGAAGAACACCTGCCCGGAGGTGGGCAAGTCGAGGCCCGCCAGACAGTGCATGAGCGTCGACTTCCCTGAACCGGACGGCCCCATGACCGCGGTGAAGCGGCGACTTTCGAATCCCAGTGTGACTCCGGCCAGGGCCTGGATCAGGTTGCCACCCCTCCCGTACGTCTTCACCAGGTCGACGGCCCGAACCACGGGCCCCTCGGAGATCGCGGCGGGCTCCCCGTGATGGGGCGATCCAGGCTGGCCAATCACTGCGTCGGACACTGGCGCCTCCCCCATGGTCCAAAGGTTCTGACCCTGGCCCCCGGCAGCGGGGCCGCCAGGCGGCAGCTGGTCGATCCCTGCCGGGCCGGGAGCCGCGACGGTGCATTCACGAAATGGCGGCTGCGATCGGCGAGCGCCCTCCCTGGGTCTGACGACGGGCGCAGCCCCAGGAGTCCAGCTCTGGAGCCCAGGTCAGCCTCTCGCCGA
The DNA here is from genome assembly GCA_021798435.1 of bacterium. Taxonomy (GTDB): domain Bacteria; phylum Chloroflexota; class Dormibacteria; order Aeolococcales; family Bog-877; genus JAJYXT01. The sequence continues at coordinate 2,602 of JAJZGN010000028.1, forward strand.
GTCAGGGAGGTCGGCACCGGGTGAACGTACGCCGGGGTCTGGCGCTCTGTCATCACCCAACGGGTTGATTGACGGGTTGACCTCGCCCCGGTCCCTCAACCCGGCCGGGGGGACGACAAATCGGCTGAGCGTGGCTAAGGTTGGACCGTGCCCAGCCCGGCTCCGGACTCAGACCTGGCCACCCTTCCCGACCTCCGCCCTCCCCAGCGTCGGGTCGCCGCTCTGCTCCCCAGCCCGTCCCAGGTGGAGTGGCTGCTGCACCTGGGCTTGCTGCCCCTGACCCTGGCCCAGGTCGTATTCACCCAACAGCCTGGCCCCCACCCGGAGCTCCTGTCCGCGTCGCTGGTGGTCGCGAGCCTTGCGTGGGTGGGCTGGCTCTGGGTCTGGCCGTGGCGCTCCGAGACCTTCGGCGGCAGCACCCGGGCCGCCTTGCTGCTGGTGGTCATCGCCTTCGCAAGCGGGTTCGCGACCTTGGTTGACGGGCCGGGATGGTCCGCCAACCTGCTCGCCGGCGCGGTCCTGGAGGCCGGGGCGAGGGCGAGGTGGCGGACGGCGTCTGGTGTGCTGCTGAGTGGCGGCCTGGGTTTGGCAACCGGCGGCTGGCTGCTGGGCAGGGCCGCCATCGGCATCTTCGGGCAGCTTCCCACAGAGCTCTATGTCGTCTTCTACCTCTTCCTCTGCGGCTGCCTCTTGCTCACCGGGCTGGCCCGGGGTCTGCGGCGCGAGCAGCTCGCCCAGGCGCGCCTGCTTCTCTCGCAGCGGCAGGACGTGATGGCGGCGCGGGAGCGGGCCGCGGCCCTTGGGGAGCGCAGCCGGATCGCCCGGGAAATTCACGATATCCTGGCCCACTCCCTGGCCGACCTGGCGATTCAGCTGGAGCTTGCCGACGCCCTCCTCAGCGACAGCGGAGATCGCAGCGGCGCCCTGGAGCGCGTGCGCCACGCCCATCGTCTGGCCTCGGACGGCCTGGAGGAAACCCGCCGCGCCATCCACGCGCTGCGGAGCGACGCCCCGCCCCTGCCCGAGGCTCTCGCGGCCATGGTGAACGCCTATCACCGGTCCGGGAGCAGTGTGGACCTCCAGGTCGAGGGAAGCCCACGGCCGCTGGCGGCCGCGTCCGGACTGGCCATGCTGCGGACGGCCCAGGAGGCGCTGGCAAACTCCCACCAGCATGCGGCTGGCCAGCCAGTGCACGTGGGGCTCTCGTACCAGCCCGGCCGGGTGGCTCTGTCGGTGAGGTCCGGCACCCGGATGTCACAGTCCCCGGGACCCAGGAAGGATGGAGGCCCGCCGCCCCCGGCCGCCGTCGGAGGTGGGTACGGGCTGGCGGGCATGCGCGAGCGGCTGCTCCTGGTCGGCGGAACCCTGGCCGCAGGGCCGGGTCGCGACGGCTGGTCGGTGATTGCCGAGGTCCCGGGGTGACCCGGGACCGGGTGCGGGTGGTGATTGTGGACGATCAGACGAGCGTCCGGGATGGACTGGTCGCCCTGCTCACGACAGTGCCCGAGCTGGAGGTGGTGGGCTCGGCGGGGAACGGCACCTCGGCGCTGGAGCTCATTGAGCTCGAGGCGCCCGACGCCGTTCTGATGGACCTGCGCATGCCGGGCCTGGATGGCGTGCAGACTACCGAACGGCTGGCCCGGGACCACCCGGACATCGCCGTGGTGGTGCTCACCACCTACGCCGACGACGAGTCCGTGCTCGCCGCCCTGAGGGCGGGCGCCCGGGGCTACCTCACCAAGAACGCCACCCGGGCCGACATGGCCCGCGCCCTGCAGGCGGCGGTGGCGGACCACGTGACCCTGGACCGGCAGGTGCAGCGCTCGCTGGTGTCGGCCGCCACCCGGGGCGAGCGGCTGGACGCCGCCTCGGTGGCCCCTCCCGGAGGGTGGCCAGCCGGGCTGACCGAGAGGGAGGGGGAGATCCTCTGCCTGATCGGAGCGGGGCTCAGCAACCGGGACATCGCCGCTCGGCTGTTCATCGGCAACGCCACCGTCAAGACCCACGTGAATCGCATCTTCTCCAAGATCGAGGTCCGGGATCGCAGCGCGGCCGTCGCCTACTGGCGGCGGTGGCGGGGCCCGGGAGAGGCCGACACGACCTGACCGGGCCGCGGCGACCCGCTCGCGGCCTCGCCCCTGGAGGCCGCCGTGAACTGCCGCTGAGATCACCTCATTGACCCCATCCGGGGGGCGCCCGGGTCCGGTTGCGAGGGACACCGGCCCGATACCATAATCTAAGGATCGTGAGACCATTGGCTCAGATTCGCAAGGCGCCCATCGACCTGGAGCGATCCCTTCACGAGCAGTACGCGCGCCTGGGCCGGGCGATGGCGAACCCTGGCCGCGTTGCCCTGCTGGAGTCGCTGTGCCAGGCGGAGCGCACGGTCGAGGATCTTGCCTCCGCGGTGGGCATGAGCTTCAAGAACACGTCGGCCCAATTGCGGGAGCTGCGACTGGCGGGTCTGGTGGAGGCTCGGCGAGATGGCACCCGCGTCCACTACCGCGTCGCTGATGAGTCGGTGTGCGCCTTCCTGGCCGACCTTCGGCAGCTGGCTCGCCGGCGCCTCGCGGAGGTGGATCGGCTGGTCCGGGACTGGATCGAGCCGCCGGGCGGCCTGGAGCCGATGCGCCGGGCCGAGTTGCTGGAGCGCATGGCGAGGGATGAGGTGGTGGTGTTTGATGTGCGCCCGCGGGAGGAGTACCGCGCCGGCCACATCCCGGGCGCCCGGTGTGTTCCGCTGGAGGAGCTGGACGCCGGGTTGGCCGGGCTGCCGGCGGAGGTCGAGGTGGTGGCCTACTGCCGGGGCCCGTTCTGCGTCCTGGCGCCCGAGGCGGTCAGGGTGTGCCGAGCGCGCGGAGTGCGCGCCAGGCAGCTGGAGGAGGGATTCCCGGAGTGGCGCTGGGCCGGGCTCCCGGTCGCGATCGGTGCGGAGGCGGCGGCGTGACCCGGGTGTTGGTGGTGTTGAACGATCCCCCGTACGGGAGCGAGCGGTCCTGGAACGGGCTGCGCCTGGCTGGCGAGCTCGCCCGCACGGAGGGAGTCGAGGTCAGGGTGTTCTGCTTCGGGGACGCCGTCGGGTGCGCGGTGGCAGGGCAGGTCGTCCCCGACGGCTGGTACCACCTCGACCGGATGGTCGCCGGGATACTCCACCATGGCTCCGAGGTGGGCTGCTGCGGGACCTGCCTGGATGCCCGGGCGATGGGCGCGACTGCGCTGGTCGAGGGGGCCCGCCGGGCGACTCTGAAGGAGGCGTCCGAGTGGGTGATCTGGGCCGACAGGGTGGTCACCTTCTGATGGCCACGGCCTCCTCCGAGCGCCCTCTGGGAGCCCCAATCGCTCCCGGGCGGGTCCGGTGGCCGTCAGAGTTCTGATCCTGGGCGGGTCGTTCGGGGGCCTCGCCGCGGCCCGCGAGTTGCGGCGCGCAGCGGGGCCGGACCGGGTGGAGATAACCCTCATCGCCCGCGACCCGCGCTTCACCTTCATCCCCTCGCTCCCCTGGGTGGCGCTGGGGTCCCGGACCCTGGCCCAGATCTCCTTTGACCTGTCGGAGACGCTAAGGGCGCAGCGGATCACCTTCGCCCACGAGACGGTGCTGGGCATAGATGGCGATCACCAGGTGGTCTCGACCGATCGGGCCCAGTATGACTACGACTTCCTGGTGGTGGCCACCGGACACCGCAGTGCCAACGAGGCGGTAGCCGGCCTCGGCCCCGGCGACGGCCCGGGCCACTCGCCGATGTCCCCACCCGAGACCGAGGAGCTGGCGGCGGCGGTGCAGGGCCTGCTCGAGAGCCCTGGGCCGGTCGTGGTCGGAGCGGCGCCTGGTGCCAGCTGCATCGGGCCCGCCTACGAGCTTGCCTTCGGGCTGGACCACCTGCTGCGGAGCCGGAGGCAGCGCCACCTGGTCCCGATCACCTTCCTCACCCCAGAGCCCTTCCTTGGGCACCTCGGTATGGGCGGCGCCGGCAAGATCCGCCAGCTGCTGGAGGGCGCGCTGGAGGAGCGGGACATCGCCTACCGCACCTCGGCCGCCGTCACCAGGATCTCCGCGGGGGCGGTCGAGGTCGAGGGAGCCGGGCCGATCCCCTCGGTCCTCTCGATCGTGATCCCACCCCTCGCGGAGGTGTCTGCGGTGGCGGGCAGCCCCGGGCTGGCCAACCCCAAGGGGTTCGTGCCCGTGGATTCCCGCTACCGCCATCCTCGCCTTGACGGCGTCTACGCGGTGGGAGTGGCGGTGGCCATGGCGCCGGCTGACGAGACCGAAGTTCCTGTCAACTTTCCCAAGACCGGCCACATGACCGAACAGATGGCGGTGATCGCCGCCCGGGACATCGTGGCCCGGGTCCGCGGTCGTGACGGTGAGCCCGCCGAGCTCTCCGCCCGCTGCGTCATGGACATGGGCGACCGCGGCCTCTATATGTCGGTCGACCCGGTGCGCCCTCCCCGGAACCGGATCCCGGCCGTGAGTGAGGGACGCCGCTGGCGGCTGGTCAAGCTCGGCTTCGAGCGCGCCTACCTATGGTCCGCCCGGCACGGGCACCGCCTGCCGACCGCCCTCGGCTGGTGAGTCCGGCGGGTCCGCGTTCCCTCGACGGGCTGGGGGCATCCGCCCTGGCCGCTGCCCCGCCGGGGCAGGGGGCTCCGCAGCCGGCGGGCCACCGGTGGGGGTAGGTTAGGGAGTCGCGGCCCCGAAGGTCAGTGGGGATGCGGTCGACCTGCCTGGCTGCAGCCCTCCGCCCCCTGATGGAGCTATCACATCATCGCCACCATGGAGGCTTGGGGCGGCGGCTGGAGCAGTCCACCTGCACTCCGACACCAGCTCCCCACCTACCGGTAGCGGCGGTTGAACCGCTCCGCCGTCAGTGGCGCCAGGAATCGCCTGCTTATGGTTCGGCGACCAGCAGGGTCGCGCGGGGCAATGCCGGGCCCGATCAGGCCCCGGTCCGCAACGTGGCGCCGACCACCACAGCCAGCTCCCGGGCCACCTCCGCCCAGTCGCCCACGATCCCGAAGTCCGCACCGTCGAAGATCTCCGCTGCCGGGTCGGTGTTGACCGCAACCACGCACTTCGCCTCTCGCAGCCCGACCATGTGGTTCGCTGAGCCCGAGATCCCGAAGGCCAGGTAGAGATTCGGCTTCACGGTGACGCCGGTCAGCCCGACCTGACGTCCGCGGGGAAGCCACCCCTGATCGGCGACCCGGCGGGTGCAGGCCAGCTGCGCGTCCAGAGCTTCCAGCAGCGGGGTGAGCTCCGAATAGCGGTGGTTGGGGACCCCCGATCCAACCCCCACGATCGCCCTGGCGGCGAGCAGATCCTCAAGGTCAAATGCCCGTTGGTAGCCGGTCATCTTTGCCCGGCGTCGCGGCACGACAGAAAGCTCTGTGACCCCCGCGACCTTGGCCCTCGGGGAGAGGAGCGGCATCACCCCCGGGCGCACCGTCGCCATTTGAGTCCGGGAAGCGGCGGTGATCGGCACCAGGGCAGAACCCGAGAGAGCCGTCTTCCAGGCCACCAGGCGCCCTCCCTCCAGGTCAAGGCCCACGGCGTCCCCCGTCAGGCCCGCCTCGAGCAGCATCGAGACCCGGGCGGCCACCTCGCGACCCCACATAGTGCTGGAGCCGAGGATCGCCCAGGGCTGGGCCCCGCGCCCCCACTCGGCCACTCCCTTGGCAACATCCTCGGCCGCCTCCCAGCCTCGCAGTTCGATCACCTGATCAGCTCCCCATGACCCGAGGAGAGCGGGATCCACGGGATGAGGGGAGAGGGCCGACACCGTGCCGCCCCGCGGCGCGGCCAGGCTGGCGGCGGCCCCCAGGAGCTCGCGAGCGCTCCGCGACCTGCCGGGCTCGATGACCACGCCCAGGGACCGCGGGCCGGAATCCCGGCCAGGGTCGGCACCGTCACTTGAAGGACTCGCGGCCGTCGGCACTCGCCCGGCCTCGAGGGGCTCCTGCTGGGTCCGGCGAAGGCCCTCAAGGACGCCGCTCCGCACCAGTTCGGTGACCAGCGCTTCCACCTGGGATGACACTTTGCCGAGCAGGCGTCTTCGCGCCCTTGAGGCGTGAATCGGGCGGACGCTGCCGACTGCGGTGGGGCTGCCGGCGGCCCCCCAAGGGCCGCCCCCCAACTCGTCGCCCCGGAGAACGCGGATGCGCTCGTCGGCCCCCCCCCGGGCCTCGGGGACAGGGGCCTTGCACGGCTGGCAGAGACGCTCGGCGCAGGCGATCACGCAGGGCAGGGTCGCTTCCACCACGGCGAGCCCGTCGTCCAGGGTCACCTCACAGTGGGCCAGTCCGTCGACCACCTCCAGTTTTTGCGAGGACGGAACGAAGGCCAGATCCAGGTACTCGGCGACGGCCGGCCCAACCTGGCCGGTATCGGAGTCGATGGAGTTGCGCCCGACCAAGATGACGTCGAAGGGGCCGCAGAGCCGCAGGGCGGCGCCCAGGGCGCGGGCAGTCGCCAAGGTGTCGCTGCCGGCGAACTCCGGGTCGCAGAGGTGGACGGCTGAGGTGGCCCCACACGCCAACGCTTCGAGCAGCACCCTCGAGGCCGACTCCGGGCCTAGCGTAAACACAGTGCATGAGTCCCCGGACTCGGGCGCCAGGGCGACGCCGGCCGTCACCGCCCGTCGGCAGAAGGCGTTCATCTCCAGGGGGACCCCCTCCCGCCGGAGCCGGCCATCTTCGCCCAGGGACATCTCCTCTGGAACCGGCACCTGCTTCACCAGGACGGCGACGCGCACTGTTAGTACCCGCCCTGGCCCGCGCGGCGCTCGCGGTTTCCGGCGGGCGCTGTCGCGTGGCGCTGGTCACCTAGCTCCTCGCCCGATCCGGGAGCGCCCAAGGCCCTGCGTCCGCCAGCCGCTACATCCTGCACCAGGTGCTCCCTACTCAATCCTGTGCACGGTGGCCGGCGAGCAGCCGACCACCGGCCGCCTTCCCGCCAGAACCCGACCTGCCCGATGGCGAGGCAGCTCCCGCAACGGGCGCTACCAGAAGTTCGCCCGACACCACGCGTTCCGCTCGGGTTGGCCCCGTACCATGCCGTGAGGCAGCCTGCGCCGGTCCTATCCGGCACTCCCCATCCGCTTCATGCCGGAGGAAGCTGAAGCCCGAACGCGTGCGGCAGCAACACCCCGAGGATGTAGGCCGCCAGCGCAGCGCCGGTCCCCACGGCGAGAACCTGGAGGCTTCCGATCGCGCGATTCTGCCCCACAACGCCCGCTTTGCTCAGTCCAACGATCAAAAGCCCCAGGGCGGACAGAAGCAGGGAGCCGACCACCGCCGGCGCGCCGGTCAGCGCCACGTACGGAACGATGGGGACCACCGCGCCGATGAGGAACATCGAGGCCATCATTAAGCCATCGCGAACCGAGGTGGAGGCCGGCTCGCTGTCGATGCCCAGCTCCTTCTCGATGTGGGTCCTCTCCCAAAGGAGCGGATACTTGGCCAGGGAACGCGAAAGGTCCTCGGCCTCGGGCCGGGGCACCCCATTGGCGGCCAGGATTGCCACCATCTCGGCGTGCTCCGCTTCGGGCTGGCTGGCGAGCTCGGCCCGCTCCTTTCTGATGGCGGATTGGCTGAGGGCGTGCTCCGCACTAGAGGCCAGATAGGCGCCCGTCCCCATGGAGATCATCCCCGCCAGGGCCCCCGCGATCCCGGCGATGAGGATCGTGGTGTGGGCGACCGCTGCGCCGGCCGTGGCGGTGGCGACTCCGGTGGTCAGCCCCAGCGTGGTGAGCAGGCCATCCTGCACTCCAAACACCACCTCCCGGATCCCCGCCCTCCGCGCCAGCTCCTCCCGCTCCGACCCGGCGGCGACCGCCTGGGCGGCGAGCTCGGGCTTGAAGGTGGGCCGGGTTCCAGCCACGTTGAAAACTTTCATAGAGGTATTTTACCGGCTCGGCGTGACATGCTCCTCCTCCGTCATAGGTCTTGGCGACCCGGTCCCGCTGCTTCCGTTCCGGCCCTCCGGCCCAGCGAATCCCAGAGAAGGAAGGCATGGTCTAAGGCCAGAATCGTTCCCTCGCGCGGCGTTCGCCCGCACCGCTGCCGAACGGACCCCGGACGGTCCCCATGGGACCCGTCCCTGCGCGCGCTGGATTAACGGCTGCCGACGTCCTGGGGCGCGCCCGGGGTGCCGGGTTAGTTCATCCGGTATTGCTGCGGATAAAGCTCGTCATACACGCCTTGCGGTACCACGCCCTTGAGGCCGCGCTTGTAGAGCGTCAGTTGGTAGGGCGAATTGGGCATCCAGACGACGGGCAGCTGCTGCGCCAGGTAGTCCTCGTAGCGGAACAGGGCGGTCTTTTCGGCGACCGAACTCCGGGTGGTGTGGGTGGCGTCGATGTTGGCATTGTTGGTGGGGTTGCTGAAGTCGCCGTTGTTGACTGCGGCTCCTGTCGCGAACAAGGTCCCTCCGGTGGGAAAGTAGTCGGGATAGTACGTGTATCCGGTGGCCCAGTCCGCGAGGCCCCAGGTGCTGCAGGGGGAGTTGAAGGTGCATCCAGCGGTGATCGTGCCGATCACCGTGGAGGCGGGCTCGGACTGCAGCTGCATCTTGACCCCTAGGACCGAGGCCATGGTGGACTGGAGGGCCTCGAAGCTGCTGGCCAGGTAGGGGTACCCACTGGCGTAGAGGACCTGGATGTTGATCCCCTCGCCCGAGGTGATGCTGGCGCCGCAGTCCCCCTTGGCCGTGCCCGGCCGCGCACAGGTGGTGGCCCCGCCCGGGTGCACCGCCCATCCGTTGTCGGTCATGAGGCTCACGGCCTTCCCGGTGTTGTACGGGTATACCGGGCCGCCCGCCTCGAGCGGGCTCTCATCCGGGTTGCCTGCCGGGTAGGTCGGCACCGGGCCGTTGTTCGTGGTCCCGAAGCCGGACATGAACTGCTTGATGTACTGGGCCTGGTTTACCAGCGACTGGAGCGCCTGCCGGAAGTACAGCTGGCGGAAGACCGGGCCCGTGGTCGGATTGGTGAAGTTGTACTGGGCGAATTGGATGCCGAAGTCGTACCAGGGGCTGTAGGCGTACCCCTTGGATCGTTCCAGCGTGGCGCGCTGCCCGGCGTCCTCGGGCGGCACGTAGCCGATGGACACCTGCCCCGACAGCAAGGCATTGAGCTCGGCCGTGGTGCTGGTGAAGGGGAGTTCCTCGAAGGCCGCGATGGAGGGCTTGGGTGAGCCCGAGTACTCGGGATTGGGCACCATCTTCACGAAGCCGGCTGAGGTGAAGGACGCCATGCGGAAGGGGCCATCCACGACGCGCCACAGGGGGTCGCTGTTGTAGGTCCCAAGGGTCTCCGCCTCCGAGTTGAGGAAGGCGGCGACCCCAAGAGCTCCGCTGGTCGCAGTCCCCGGACTGGTTGGCAGGTAGGCGTTGGGCGGGAGGCCCGCCGAGCTGGGCGCCAGCGACCGCGCCTCCGCCGAGGAGTCGTACGACCCAATCGCGCCCGAGGCGGAGAGGCGGTCCCAGGAGTGGGTGGGCATCGGGTAGATCTGGCTCAACTCGTTGTAGGTGAACCAGGTCGGGTTGTACGACGCATTGAGCCTGAACTGAAGGGAGTACGTTCCGGTCTGCTGGTAACTGACTACGTTCTCCGGGAACGCACCGGGGGAGGAGGCGCCCCATCCCGGCCCGGGCAGCGAGGTGGTGCCGATCGCGGGGATTTGGGGGTCCGTGACGGCGCTGAGTAAGTTCATCCAGAACACTACGTCGCGGGCCGTGACGGGCTTCCCGTCGGACCAAACCCAATGCTTCAGCGTCACGGAGACCGTGGTGTTGTTGTTGGAGAACGTGGGAGGGTATGCCAGGCTCAGGGGCTCATTGAGCGTGGGCTCGCCCTGGTTGCCGAACCAGTAGAGCGGCAGGTAGAGCAGCTGTGAGAACTGCGGCAGGTTGTTGGTGTTCAGAAAGGCCCCGCTTTGCAGAGGAAGGATGTAGTTGGGGGCTGCGCCCGGTTGCTCCGCGAACGTAACCACGACGGCCCGATGATTCGCGGAGGTGGGCGACGAAGTGCAGCTCGCCAGCAACAGGGCAGCACCCAGGATCGCAGCGGCAGCTGGCCCTTGGCGCTTTGGAGTGAGTGCGATCCTCATGTCGGCCTTCCTCCCGATCCGTTGGCGGAGCCCCAGGCCCGCGTGTCGTGACCTCTGCGGATTATGCCGGAAGTGCGGGCGAAGTCGGGGACGAAACCGGTCACGGGACCGGATTGCCAGCGGCCTCGTCGGTCGGGTCGGTCGGGTCGTGTCGTCCTGATGGGGGGCGCGGGGTCATTCCCCTGGGCACCGCGGAGGCAACCATCAAACCACATTTGCCACCTTATGTCAACTGCTGACTGTGACCTGTTGAGAAAGGGTGTCAGCGGCCGGGCCAGGGAACGGAGGGCGCAGGTGCCTGCTCTGTTCGAGCCCGGGGCGCTGGGCCCGCGAGGATAGCGGCGGCCGAGCCCGGATGGCGGGGGCCCCAGCGCTCGGAGCCTCGCGAAGTGCGAGAGGAGCGCCGGATCGAGGTGACTCCTCGCAACGGTACGCCCGGGGTGCATTCCGGGCGATGGCCCGCGGCGTGGACTTCCCTCCGACGCCAGCTCGCGGACCGTGGACCGGCTTATCCGCTCGGGCCCTCCAGCGAACAGCGGGGCAGGATGGTTCGGGTCGGCGACTACTTCTGGTCGGGACCTGGCGCATGAGCTGGGCGGTGGGCAGGCAGGGCCGCGGTGGCCACCTCCGCGCCTCCCATATCGTCAGGGTCGCTCGCCGCCTCTAAGAAAGAGTTCGGCCACCGCCTCGACATCGGTGATGGTGCCGCCGGGGCGGGAGGCGATGATGCGCCCAGCGACCATGACCTCGACGCGGGTAGCGATGGTCGCCGCCTCGATCGCCCGCTGCTCGACCAGGAGGACGGCCACGCCCTGACGCGCCAGCCCGGCCACATGCTCCTTGAGGACCTGATCGGCCATCAGCGGTGACAGGCCGGCCGAGGGCTCGTCGAGCAGGAGAACCGCCGGATTGGTCATCAGGGCTCGGCCCAGGGCCAGTACCTTGCGCTCGCCCCCGCTGAGGCGCCCGCCCACGGCAGCCAGGAGCGGGACCAGGAGCGGGAACAGCGCCACCACCTGGTCGAGGCGGGGCCGCACTTCGGCTCGGCGGAGAAGGTAGCCCCCCATCTCCAGGTTTTCCCGCACCGTGAGGGTGGGGAAGATGTCGTCTAGCTGCGGGACCCAGCCCAGCCCTCTCGAAGCCAGCCGGTTTGCCGGCACCTCGGAGATCTCCCGCCCGCGGAGCCAGACCTGACCGCCCA